>NZ_AFAL01000094.1 GCF_000193225.1 Verminephrobacter aporrectodeae subsp. tuberculatae At4
CGTTGCAGCCGAGACCAGCCGTGCCGCGGACGGCCTGGCGCTGAGCTCGCGCAATGCGTACCTGAACCCGGACGAGCGCCGCGAGGCCGTGGCCCTGCCGCAGGCGCTGCAGCGGCTGGCGCAGCGCTGGCTCGATGCCCCGGCCCAGGGCCCGGCGCTGGAGCAGCAGGCCCTGGACGCGCTGCGCGCCCGCGGCTGGCAGCCCGACTACCTGAGCGTGCGCCGCCGCGCCGATCTGCAGACCGCCACGGCCGGCGACGCGCCCGGCACGCTGGTGGCACTGGGCGCCGCGCGGCTTGGCGGGACGCGGCTCATCGACAACCTGGAGTTTTGAGACGCGGGAGGACTGCGCCCGTTGCATGCGGCGTGGCGCGCGCCGCTGTGTGCTACGCCGCAAGCAGGGCGCAAAAGCGTGCCAGGTCCACATTCCCGCCGCTGATGAGCACGCCCACGCGCTGGCCCTGGAGTTCCTGGCGCATGGCGCGCGCCGCCGCAAAGCCCAGGCAGCCCGTGGGCTCGACGATGAGCTTCATGCGCTCGGCGAAGGAGCGCATGCCGTCGATCAGCTGCGCGTCGGTCACGGTGAGGATGTCGTCCACGTCGCGGCGGATGATGGGGAAGGTGAGCTGCCCCAGATGCTGCGTCTGCGCGCCGTCGGCAATGGTTTCCGGGGTGTCGATATGCACGATGGAGCCGCTGCGAAACGAGCGCTGGCCATCGTTGCCCGCGGCCGGCTCCACACCGTAGAGCGTGCAACCGGGCGCAAGCGCGCGCGTCGCCAGGGCGCAGCCCGAGAGCAGCCCGCCGCCGCCCAGGCAGACGAAGAAGGCGTCGAGCGGGCCCACCTCCTCGAACAACTCCTTGGCGGCCGTGCCCTGGCCCGCGAGCACATCGGCGTGGTCGTAGGGCGGGATCAGCGTCAGGCCGTCGCGCTCGGCCAGGGCGCGGGTGATCTGCTCGCGGTCCTGCGCATAGCGGTCGTAGAACACCACGCTGGCGCCGTAGCCCTGCGTGGCGGCGATCTTGCTGGCAGGGGCGTCCTGCGGCATGACGACGGTCGCGGGAATTCCCAGCTCGCGCGCCGCGAGCGCAATGCCCTGCGCATGGTTGCCCGACGAGAAGGCGATCACGCCCGCCCTGCGCTGCGCCGCGTCGAACCGGGCGAGCGCGTTGAACGCGCCGCGGAACTTGAACGCGCCCATGCGTTGCAGGTTCTCGCATTTGAAGAACAGCCGGGCGCCCAACTCCGTGTCGATGCTGCGCGAAGTCAGCACCGGTGTGCGGTGCGCATGGCCGGCAATGCGGCCCGCGGCGGCCACGACGTCGTCGTAGGTGGGCGCAGGGAGGGTGGTCATGGGTGGGGTTCGGTAGAGTGCGGTTTGGCTTCGGTAATTATCCATTGCGTTGCGCCATGAAACTGATGTGTCCCCCGGGGTAACGACGCGCAGCGGATCGGGGACCTTCTGGCGAAAAATGGCGCGCTGCCTCACCCCTGCGGTGGGTCATCGGCCGGGCGTTTGAAGAATGCGTCCAGCAGCGGAATCAGCGTCGGGAAGTCCTGCGCAAACCGCTGCCGGTTCACAAAGTAGGCCTCGCAGCTCACGGCGAAGAACTCCGCCGGCGCGGCGGCGCCGTAGGCGTCCAGCCAGGGGCGTTCGGCGCCGAAGCGGTCGGCGAGGGTGACGCGCTCGCGGAACTGCACGTAGGCCGGCTCCCAGACTGCCCACCAGGCCTGGCGCGCGGCGCGGAAGCTGCGCGTGCCGAGAAAGCCCGCGGGCAGGGGCGGGCAGCCGTCGGGTTGGCCGCTGCGCATGTCCAGCTTGTGCACGAATTCATGCAGAACCAGGTTGGCGCCGCGCGCCGTGTTCTCGTCCGTGTGCGCGCTGTGCTGCCAACTGAGCATGACCGGGCCGCGCTCCATGGCCTCGCCGAGCAGCACCTGGCGCTGCGTGTGCACCACCCCGGCTGCGTCCACCGTCTGGCGCCGCGCCAGCGCCGCGTCGGGGTGCAGCACGATGCCCACGAAATCGCCGTACCAGTCCAGCGCCCTGGCCGGCGCGCCCCAGTGCAGCAGGGGCAGGCAGGCCTGGGCCGCGATGTCCACGGCCATCGCGTCGCTCACCACCAGGCCGTGCACGCCGTGGAACTCCTTGTGCCGCAGGAACAGGGCGCTGAGCGTGCGCAGTCTGCGTTTTTCGGGCAGCGGCAGCGCGGCCAGAAACGGGTGGCGTTGCAGCGTATCCAGCCACAGCGCGGAAGGGATCTCGGGCCGGGGCGCGACGCGGGCGCAAACGCGGTGCCAGAGTCGGCGCACAAGGGGCGGCATGGCGAGATCCGTTTGGGGGCGGCAATCCCCGGGTCAGGGCAGGGCGGCCAGCCGCTGCCACCCCGCCGCCGACAGGCGCAGGGCCTCGGCGCGCGCCGGCGTCGCCGCCGCGTCCCAGTCGCTGAGCACCAGCCGTTGCAGGCCGGGCGCCAAGGCGTGCTCGGCCGGCTGGTGCGTGTGGCCGTGGACCAGGGTGCGTGCGTCGGCGGCGTTCAGCCAGGCGATGGCGGCGGCGGCATCCACATCGGCGCAGGGCGCGCCCAGGCGTTTGCGCGCCTCGCTCTCCTGGCGCATGCTGCGTGCCTGCGCCCGGCGCACGGCCAGGGGCTGCGCCAGAAAGCGCTGCTGCCATGCGGCGCTGCGCACCTGCAGGCGAAAGCGCTGATAGTCCCGATCTTCCAGGCACAGCAGGTCGCCGTGGCTGAGCAGGATGCGCTGGCCACCAAAGACCAGCACGGCAGGGTCCGCCAGGGCGGCTATGCCGCAGTGCCCAAGAAACGCGGCGCCGGCCAGAAAATCGCGGTTGCCCTGCATGAACCACACGGGCAGGCGCCGCGCGGCGGCCTGCAGGTCCGCACAGACCCGGGCCTCGAAGCTGCCGGTCTCGTGCAGGGCGTCGTCACCCACCCAGACCTCGAACAGGTCGCCCAGGATGAACAGGGCATCGGCCGGCGTGGTCTGCAGGTAGTGCTGCCAGAGGGATCGGGTGGACACGCGGGCGTCCGGCGCGCCGGCCTGCAGGTGCAGGTCGGAAATGAAATCGACCCTGCGCCAGTGCGCAGGCGCGCAGAGCACC
Organism: Verminephrobacter aporrectodeae subsp. tuberculatae At4; assembly: GCF_000193225.1. GTDB lineage: Bacteria > Pseudomonadota > Gammaproteobacteria > Burkholderiales > Burkholderiaceae_C > Acidovorax > Acidovorax aporrectodeae. The sequence goes on from NZ_AFAL01000094.1 coordinate 3,123, forward strand.
TCGAACCGGGGAATGCCCGTGTGCACAGGAATCGCTCTCAGCCCAGGACAGTGGCCTTTTCGATCACGACATCGTCCTTGGGCACGTCGTCGTGCCAGTCCTTGCGACCGGTTTTTACGGCCCTGATCCGGTCCACCACCTCGGTGCCCGCGACCACCTTGCCGAACACGGCGTAGCCCCAGCCCTTGTCCGACGGCGCGGTGTGGTTCAGGAAGCCGTTGTCGGCCACGTTGATGAAGAACTGCGCGGTGGCCGAGTGCGGCTCGCCCGTACGCGCCATGGCCACGGTGTAGGGGGCGTTTTTCAGGCCGTTGTCGGCCTCGTTGCGGATTGGCGCATCGGTCGGCCGCAGGAGCATGCCGGGCCCGAAGCCACCGCCTTGCAGCATGAAGCCCGGGATCACGCGGTGAAACAGGCTGTTGTCGTAATGGCCCTTGTCCACGTAGGACAGGAAGTTTTGCACCGACTGGGGCGCCTTGGCCGGGTCGAGTTCCAGGGTGATGACGCCGTAGCCGGTAATGTGCAGTTCGACTTGGGGATTGTGCATGGGTGAGGATTTTTTCATTTCACCAGGGTGGCGGAGTCGATGGTCACGGGGGTGATTGGCACGTTCTGGAGCGCGCCCTTGTTGCCCGTGGGGACGACCCGGATCTTGTCGACCACCTCGGTGCCGCTGAGCACCTTGCCGAACACGGCGTAACCGTGGCCGTCGGGGTTGGGGGCGTCGAGCGAGGCGTTGTCCCGCACGTTGATGAAGAACTGCGAGGTGGCCGAGTTGGGCTCTCCGGTGCGCGCCATGGCGACGGTGTAGCGCAGGTTCTTCAGGCCGTTGCTGGCTTCGAGCGGGATCGGCGACCGGGTGGGCTTGAGCTGCATGTCGGCCGTGTAGCCGCCGCCCTGGATCATGAAGCCGTCGATCACGCGGTGGAACACGGTGCCGTCATAGTGCCGCGCCTTGACGTAGGTGAGGAAGTTCTCCACCGTCTTGGGCGCCTTGTCGGGGTCGAGCTGGAGCACGATTTCGCCCATGGAGGTGAGTAGCCGGACCTTGGGGGCATTCTGTGTCTGCCCGGGTACTGCTGCTTTTTCAAACTGAAGAATGAGTACCTTGGTGGGGGTATCTTGCGCTTGCGCGGGTACTGCTGCGAACAGCGCGTTCAGCGCCAGGCTGGCAAGCGCCAGGGTGGAATTTCTTCTGCAAATCATCCAATCACTCCTTTGAAAAAAACACGGTGTTCATGCAGGCCCGGTGCGGGCGTTGGACGCGCTCATGCCGGCGGGGAGCGGCCCGTGGCCGACGCCGCGCCGCCCGGCGCAGGCTGCCCCGCCTTGCCCGCGGGCGCCGGGAACAGCTTGCGGATGAGTGCCAGCTTGGGCGCGACCGAGGCGGCGCTGCCGGCGTCGAGCCGCTGGGCCTCGGCGTAGGCCCGG
>NZ_AFAL01000093.1 GCF_000193225.1 Verminephrobacter aporrectodeae subsp. tuberculatae At4
CGACCCGGCGTGCGCCGCGCTACCCGACCCCGAGGCCCGCATCGCGCGCCTGACCGCCTGGGTGCTGCAGGCCGACCGGCTGGGCCTGAGCTACGGCCTGCGCCTGCCCGGCGTGGAAATCGCTCCCGACGCGGGCGCCGCGCACCGCAGGCGCTGCCTGGAGGCCCTGGCGCTGTGCTGAAGAACTGATGGCGGGTCAACTCCCGCCCGCGCAGAATCCGTAGGGCCCCGCGTACTCGCCGACGACGCAGGCATGCGACACCAGCCGGCCCGCATGCCATTGGTGCAACTGGTAGCCGGGGGGCTCGAGCACGAAGCGCTCCGGCGCGTTCGCGCGCAGGTCCAGCGTCAGCTGGTACGCGGGGCTGGGGCAGGTGGACGCGAGCGTGCCCCCGAAGCGGCACTGGATGGAACGGTGCAGATGGCCGCACAGCACACGCTCGACGTGCGGGTACTTTCCGAGAATCCTCTCCAGCACGTCGGCGCCTTCGAGCCCGAGCGTGTCCATATAGGGAATTCCCGTGGCAAACGGCGGGTGGTGCATGGCGATGACCGTGGGGCGCGGGTCCTGCGCCAGTTGCGCGTCCAGCCAGGCCAGCCTTGGGCCGCACAACTGCCCACGCCCTTCCATCGGGACGACGGTATCCAGCGCGAGCAGCCGCAGGGGCCCCAGGTCCACGGCGTACTGCAGGAATTCGCCGGTCTGCCCGAAATAGCCAAAGCGCGGGCCGGTAAATGCCTGGCGCAGCGCAGCGCGTTCGTCATGGTTTCCGGGCAGAAGGTACATCGGCATCGTCAGCGGCGCGAGCAGTTCGCGCAGCAAGGCGTACTCCCCGGGGTCGCCATGGTCGGCCAAGTCCCCCGTCAGCAGGACCAGGTCGGGGCGCGGATCCTGGCGCAGGACGTCGGCAACGCATGCCGCAAGCATGCCCGCCGTGTCGACGATGCCGTAGGCCGGCCTGCCGCTGGCCTGGACATGCGTGTCGGAGATTTGGGCGATCAACATGGGGGACTCTTTCCGGATGGGGTCTGCTGCGGTGCGGGACAGGCCCGCGGGCAGAGTCTCGCGCAACTGCGTGCTTGGCCGCAAGCAGGTGGTCCAGGAAAAGCCCGGGGTTTGTGTTGATGTTTGTCACATCAAAGACATCAGCTTACACTGCTTGGCGCAGGTCTTTGCGCAGCGGTCAAGTGAACACGCCCGCCGTGGTCGGAGACCTCAACCCACTGATGTATCGTTTTTCTCAAGGAACAAAACCATGAAAACCCAATTGGCACTCGCGGTGGCCGGAGCAATCCTGCTCACGGCCTGCGGCAGCAAGACGGACGTGAGCGAAAAGAACTTTGGCGCAGCCATCAAGCAGTATCTCGAAAAGAAAGGTGAGCTTTGCCTGGGCCTGGGAGAGGTGGAGTGGCCAGTCGATGTGTCGGAAGATAGTTGGAAAGCGCAAAAGGACGATCCGACCAGCACGGTAAGGAAAATGGAAGCCTTGGCCGCTGTTGATCTGGTATCAGGAACCGATGCCGAAATCGATGAGGTTATCTGGGGCATGAGACCTACGGGTCGCAAACTCATGGGGAAGCGCTATGCGTTGACTGATGCAGGAAAAAAATTCTACCGGAAGCAGGGGGGCGACATTTGCTACGGAAACTTGGCGCTCGACAAAATAGTGAAATGGGAAGGACCCATGAAACTGGGTGACTACCAGGAAGCCGGTGTGACGTTCCTGTACGAAATCGACGATTTGGCGGGTTGGGCAAAGAAATCCGAAATTCAGACCGCATTCCCCAAGGTCGGCGCAGTCATTGAAGGAGCCGAGAAAAAAGAACAGAAACACCAGGTCAAGCTGACAAGCCTGGGTTGGGAAGCTATAGGGCTGGACTAAGGGGTCGCTGGTCGGTGCCTGGGCAAGAAGCGCCGCAGGATGGGACGACGCGAGCGATGTTTCTCGGGCCTCGCGCCGATTCCTGCCAACCCCCTCAGTGATGCCCGCCGTGTCGACGATGCCGTAGGCCGGCCTGCCGTTGGCCTGGACTCAAGCGGACGCGCCCGCCGTGGTCGGAGACCTCAAACCCACTGATGTATCGTTTTTCTCAAGGAACAGAACCATGAAAACCCACTTGGCATTCGCGGTGGCCGGAGCAATCCTGCTCACGGCCTGCGGCAGCAAGACTGACGTGAACGAAAAGAACTTTGGCGCAGCCATGAAGCAGTATTTCGAAAAGAAAGGTGAGCTTTGCCTGGGCCTGAGAAAGTGGCCAGCCGATGTGTCGCAAGAGGATTTGAAAGCGCAGAAGGACGATCCGACCAACATGGCGGGAAAAATGGAAGCCTTGGTCGCTGTTGGTCTGGTGTCAGGAACCGATACCGAAATCGATCAGCGTCACTGGGCCAGCAACAAACCGACGGGTCGCAAACTCATGGTAAAGCGCTATGTGTTGACCGATGCAGGAAAAAATTCCACCGGGAATGGGAGCGGGATCAGGAGCAGGTGAGCGACATTTGCTACGGAAACTTGGCGCTCGACAAAATAGTGAAATGGGAAGGGCCCATGAAACGGGGTGACTACCAGGAAGCCCGTGTGACGTACCTGTACGAAATCGACGATTTGGCGGGTTGGGCAAGGAAATCCGAAATTCAGACCGCATTTCCCCAGGTCGGAAAAATCATTGAAGGAACCGAGAAAAAAGAACAGAAACACCAGGTCAAGCTGACAAGCCTGGGTTGGGAGGCTAAAGGGCTGGACTGAGGGGCCGCTGGTCGGTGCCTGGGCAAGAAGCGCCGCAGGATGGGACGACGCGAGCGATGTTTCGCGGGCCTCGCGCCAATTTCTGCCAGTTTCCTCCGTTATCCCCCTGACTTCGGAGCGTGTGCCACACTGCCGGCCTCAGGGCTTGAACGAACCGATTCGCAAAGGATGAAGATGCAAGATACCGCAAGCCATGCGCAGCTGCGGGCGCGCGTTCTGGACTGGCTCGCTGGCCAGGGGCCGGCAATGCAGGCCTTGTTGCGCAAAGTGGTCGATATCGACAGCGGCAGCCGCGACGAAGCGGGTGTTGGCGCCGTGGCGAGCGCATTGCGCGAGCGGCTTGAGGCGGCCGGTGTGGCGGTGCAATGCGAGCCCGTTCCCGGCTATGGCGTGCTGTTGCATGGCCAGGTTCCCGGGGCCGGCGAGGGCGCCCCGATCCTGCTCATGGGGCATATGGACACGGTGTACCCGGCGGGCACTGCGGCGCGGCGTCCTTTTCGGGTGGAGGGCGATCGCGCATACGGCCCCGGCGTGGCCGACATGAAGTCGGGCCTGGTGATGAACGTGTTCGTCGCCGAAGCCTTCGCGCGTTGCGGGGGGCTGAAGACGCCCTTGCAGCTGCTTTTTTCGTGCGATGAAGAGATCGGCTCGCAGGCCACACGCGAGCGCATCATGGCCAAGGCGCGCGGTGCACGGGCGGTGTTCAACGCCGAGCCGGGCCGCGTGAGCGGCAACCTCGTGACCAGTCGCAAGGGCTCCATGGTCGTGGAGTTCGAGATCGAAGGGGTCGCCGCGCACGCGGGAATCAACCCCGCAGCGGGCGCCAGCGCGATCGACGCGTTGGCGCGCAAGATTCTTGCGCTGCATGCGTTCACCGACCCCGCCACGGGAACCACCGCGAATGTGGGCGTGGTGCAGGGCGGAGTCGTGCCGAACATGGTCGCGCCGCATGCCCGGGCCGAACTGGACCTGCGCTTTACCTCGGACACCGACCCGGACCTGCTGCTTGCGCGGGTGCGCGCCGTCGTCGAGGAGCCGTCGCTGCCGCACACCCGGGGGCGCATCACTGCGGCGCGCCGCACCTTGCCCATGCGGCCCACGCCCGAGCCCCTGCTCGCGCTCTACCAGCGCGGCGCGAAGTCGCTGGGCTTCGAGGTGCAGGGCGAGTTCACCGGAGGCGCGGCCGACAGCGGCCTGACGGCCTCCGTCGGGGCGCCCACCCTGTGCGCAACCGGCCCCGTGGGCGGGCACGCGCACACTGAGCGCGAGTACTGCGAGCTGGCCACCTGCGTGCCCCGTGCCCAGGCCGTGGCGCTGGCCATCCTGGACCACCCCTGATTCCCGGGGCGCTTCCGATCCGCCGGAACCAGCCCTTGCGCGAATGCGAGAATCCTGCGCATGCGCGCCGCACCCCACACGCTGAGAATCACCCGCCCCGACGACTGGCACCTGCATCTGCGCGACGGCGAGCCCCTGCGCAGCGTCGTTGCGCACAGCGCCGCCCAGTTCGCGCGCGCGATCATCATGCCCAACCTGCGGCCCCCCGTGACCACGGCGCAGCAGGCGCTGGACTACCGGCAGCGCATTCTGTCGGCCGTTCCCGCTGGCCTGCGCTTCGAGCCGCTGATGACGCTGTACCTCACCGACGAGCTGCCGCCCGACGAGATCGGGCGCGCCAAGGCGGCCGGCGTGCTCGCCGCCAAGCTCTACCCCGCGGGGGCCACCACCCACAGCGACGCGGGCGTGACCGATTTGCGCAAGATCCGCAAGACGCTCGAAGCCATGCAGAAGGCCGGAATGCTGTTGCTGGTGCATGGCGAGGTGACCGGCAGCGACGTGGACCTGTTCGACCGCGAGGCCGTGTTCATCGAACAGCAACTCATCCCGCTGCGCCGCGATTTTCCCGAGCTCAAGATCGTCTTCGAGCACATCACCACCCGGGACGCCGCCGACTATGTGCAGCAGGCCGACCGCTTCACGGCCGCCACCATCACGGCGCACCACCTGCTGTACAACCGCAACGCCATTTTTTCCATGGGCCTGCGCCCGCACTACTACTGCCTGCCCGTTCTCAAGCGCGAAACGCACCGGCTGGCCTTGGTGCGCGCCGCCACCAGTGGCTCCGACAGGTTCTTTCTGGGCACCGACAGTGCGCCGCACCCCGCGCACCTGAAGGAACATGCGACGGGCTGCGCCGGCTGCTACACCGCGCACGCTGCGATCGAGATGTACGCCGAGGCCTTCGACAACGCGGCTGCGCTCGACCGGCTCGAAGGCTTTGCCAGCTTCCATGGCCCCGACTTCTACGGCCTGCCGCGCAACACCGGCAGCATCACCCTGCGCCGCGAGTCCTGGACGCCCCCGCAGCGCTTTGCGTTTGGCCAGGCAGAGCTCAAGCCGCTGCGCGCGGGGGAGTCCCTGCCGTGGCGGCTGGTTCCGGCAGACGGCACGACGTCCCTGGAAGTTGGCGGCGACGAACCGGCGCGCTGATGCCGGAGCGCGCAGTTCGCCCGCCGCCCGGCTGGTGTGCAGCCGCCGCGCCTCAGGCCGTTCCCTGCGCCGCGATCCAATGCGCCACCGCCGCGACGCGCGCGCGGTGAATCCGCTTGCCGACCTGCGGGCCGCTCGCGCCCTGCGCCGTTGCCTGCGCTGCGATGTCGCTGGTGGCCACGGATTGCACGGTGGCGAGCACGGCGGCAAGCCGCGCCCGCTGCGGGTACGCCGACTCCTCGAATCCGAGCCGCCCGCGCGCATCGCATTCGCAGGCCAGCAGGACGTCGGCAAAGCGCCCGGGCTTGCGGATCGCGTCGCAGCGTTCGAGCAGGCGCACCAGCGCCGCGGCCGAGAGTTCGCCGCTGCGGTGGACGTGGCCGTGCTCGCGCGCCACCGTGTCGGCGGTCGCGTGGCAATCCACGGGAACACGCAAGCGCTTGGCAAGGCTTTTGAGCAGCTCGGCGCTGCGCACTTCATGGCCGATATGGCGCGGCAGCAGGTCGGCCGGGGTGTTGCCCTTGCCCAGATCGTGCGCCAGGCAGGCAAAGCGCACGCTCAGCGGCGCCTGTAGTTGCGCGGACATGTCGAGCACCAGCATCAGGTGCACGCCGGTATCGACCTCGGGATGGTATTCGGCGCGCTGGGGAACGCCCCACAGGCGCGCCACCTCGGGCAGCAGCACCTGGAGCGCGCCGCACGCGCGCAGCACCTCGAACATGCGCGACGGCTTTTCCTGCATCAGCCCCCGCGCCAGTTCCTGCCATACGCGCTCGGCGACCAGGTGCTGCATCTCGCCGTGCGCCACCATCTCGCGCATGAGTTGCATCGTCCCGGGCGCCACGGTGAAGTCCGGCAAGCACGCCGCAAAGCGGGCCACGCGCAGGATGCGCACCGGGTCTTCGCGAAAGGCATCGCTGACATGGCGCAGCACCCTGGCCGCGACGTCCCGGGCGCCATGGTGCGGGTCGAAAAGTTCTGCAACGCCCGAATCCGCGGTGCGCATGGCCATCGCATTCATCGTCAGATCGCGGCGCGAGAGGTCTTCCTCAAGCGTCACGTCGGGCGCGCTGTGCACCACGAAGCCCCGGTAGCCGCTTCCGCTCTTGCGCTCGGTGCGCGCGAGTGCGTATTCCTCGCGCGTCTCGGGGTGCAGAAAGACGGGAAAATCGCGCCCCACCGGCAGATAGCCGTGCGCCAGCATCTGCCCGGGCGTGGCGCCCACCACCACCCAGTCGTGGTCGTGCACGGGGCGTCCGAGCAAGCGGTCGCGCACTGCGCCCCCTACCATGTAGATCTGCATGCGGGCTGGCTCAGGGTTTGCGCAGGGGACGCGGGGGGCGGCTCATGCGCTCGCTGCGCCCAGCAGCATGCCGGGTCGCCAATCAGCGCCGCGCAGAAAGTCGGCCGCATCCAGCCGCTTGCCGCCGGCGCGTTGCAGGGCCGTCAGGCGCAGGACCGTGCCCTGCGCGCAGGCCACGGCGACCCCTGCGCCATCGACAGCCAGAATCAGCCCCGGGCGCAGATCGGCCGCGCAGCCCTTGGCATCGATTGCCGCGCCCCAGACCTTGATGGTTTCGCCGTGGCACCCGGTGCTGGCGCCGGGAAACGGGTCAAACGCCCGGATGCGCCGGCCGATCACCGCCGCGGGCAGCGACCAGTCGATGGGGCTTTCGGATTTCTCGATCTTGCGCGCGTAGCTGACGCCCTCGGCCGGCTGCGCCTGTGCTTGCAGGCGCGCGCGCGCGGCCATTTCCAGCGCCTGCACGATGAGGCGGCCGCCCAG
>NZ_AFAL01000092.1 GCF_000193225.1 Verminephrobacter aporrectodeae subsp. tuberculatae At4
CGCTTTTTGCGCGAGGTCGATTCGGCCAGCGTGCTGGTGAATGCCAGCACGCGCTTTGCCGACGGCTTCGAGTACGGGCTGGGCGCAGAAATCGGCATCAGCACCGACAAGCTCCACGCGCGTGGACCGGTGGGCATCGAGGGGCTGACCTCGCTCAAGTACGTGGTGCTGGGCGAGGGCGAAGTCCGCAGTTGATGCCAAGGTACGCGGGGCGGGCAAGCGCATGGCCCGCTGTAACTGCCCAACCCCTGAGCGCATCCAGGCACGCAGTGACTGAACCCTGAGTCCCTACAATCGGGCGCCGGCGTTTCCCGAGGGCTCTTATGGTTCCGCATCTCATCACGGCCCTGACCGGGCCGATCAACGAATTCGAACAGCGCATTCTTGACGCGATGCCCGCGATCGAACGCTGGTTCCGGCTGGAATGGATGGAGCACACACCGCCGTTCTATACCTCGGTCGATATCCGCAACGCGGGCTTCAAGCTGGCGCCGGTGGACAGCAACCTGTTTCCGGGGGGCTGGAACCACCTCAGCACCGAAATGCTGCCATTGGCGGTGCAGGCGGCGATGGCGGCCATCGAAAAGATCTGCCCCGAGGCGCGCAACCTGCTGATCATTCCCGAGAACCTCACGCGCAACACCTTTTATCTGGCCAACGTGGCGCAGCTGGTGCGCATCTTCAACATGGCGGGCCTGAACGTGCGCGTGGGCTCGATCAACCCCGCGATCAAGAAGCCGACGCGGGTCGCGCTGCCCAATGGTGACGCCATCACCCTGGAGCCCGTGGTGCGCAGCAGGCGCCGCCTGGGCCTGAAGGACTTCGACCCCTGCACCATCTTGCTGAACAACGATTTGTCTGCGGGGGTTCCGGGCATTCTGGAAGAGATTTACGAGCAGTACCTGCTGCCCCCGTTGCACGCCGGCTGGAGCGTGCGCCGCAAGAGCACGCATTTCAAGAACTACGAGGCAGTGGCCAAGCGCTTTGGCAAGATGCTGGGCATCGACCCCTGGCTCATCAACCCCCTGTACGACCAGTGCACCGGGGCGCAACTGGGCGCGGGCCCGGGCATGGAGCCGTTGCAGACCTGCGTGGACGCCCTGCTGACCAAGATGCGCCGCAAGTACAAGGAATACGGAATCGACGAGAAGCCGTTCGTCATCGTCAAGGCGGACGACAGCAAGGCCAGCGTGGGCATCCTGACGGTGCGCGACGCCAAGGATCTGGATGCGCTCAAGCGCAGGGCGCGCAAGGCGCTGATCGGGGGGGACGGCCAGCCGGGCAGCGACCTCATCATCCAGGAGGGCGTGCTGACGCAGGAGCGGGTGCACGACGCCGTGGCCGAGCCCGTGGTCTACATGGTGGACCGCTACGTGGTGGGCGGCTTCTACCGCATGCACGCCGAGCGGGGCACCGACGAGAGCCTGAACACCCCGGGCGCGGGCTTTGTGCCGCTGGCCTTCGAGCACAGCGTGCACATGACCCAGCCCGGCGTGCGTCCCGGCGCGAGCGCGCCCAATCGCTTCTACATGTACGGCGTGGTCGCGCGCCTGGCCATGCTCGCGGCGAGCTACGAACTGGAGGCGACGAATCCGGACGCCGAGGTGTATTAGGTCCCCCCTGAGCCGCTGCGCGTCTTCCCCCCAGAGGGACAGCGGCCCGGCGAAACCGGCTCCGCGCGCTGGCCGCTGGTTTCATGCACCGGGGCGCGTGCAGCAGCGCAGTCAAGCGGTCAGTTGTTGCACCGCAACATGGAGCCTCCCCTCGGACGCCTGCTGCGGAGCGGGTGCAGCGCGGGCGCACAATAGCGCTCCCTAAAAAGTAACGGAACCCCGCCAGGCTCAGTGCGCGGGGATGGTCAGTGCAAAACTCCAAGTCATCGCTCGCGGTGCTCACGCTGGGCGCCGTTGGTGTCGTCTACGGCGATATCGGCACCAGCGTGCTGTACGCCGTCAAGGAGGTCTTCGGGTCCGGCCACGTGCCGTTCACCGAGACCAACGTCTACGGCATCCTCTCGATCTTCTTCTGGACGCTGACGCTCATCGTCTCGCTCAAGTACGTGGTGCTGGTGCTGCGCGCCGACAACCACGGAGAAGGCGGTCTGATCGCCATGCTGGCGCTGGCCTCGCAGGCCGTCAAGGACAAACCCCGCCTGCGGGCAACGCTGCTCGCAGTGGGCATCTTCGGCACCTCGCTGTTTTATGGCGACGGCGTCATCACCCCGGCGATTTCGGTGCTCTCGGCCGTCGAGGGGCTGGAGGTGATGTCGATCCACTCCAAGCGGTTCGTGATCCCGATCACGCTGGTGGTGCTGTTCTGCCTGTTCGCCGTGCAAAAACGCGGCACCGGTGGCATCGGCAAATTCTTCGGTCCCATCACCCTGGTGTGGTTCATCACCATTGCCCTGCTCGGCGTCTCGCACATCGTCGGACACCCCGAGATTCTGTGGGCCCTGAGCCCGTACCATGCGCTGAGCTTCATGTTCGCCCATCCGGGGACCAGCTTCATCATCCTGGGGGCCGTGGTTCTGTGCGTCACGGGCGCCGAGGCGCTGTACGCCGACCTGGGCCATTTCGGCAAGCGGCCCATCCGCCTGGCCTGGTTTGCCGTGGTCATGCCCGCGCTCACGCTGAACTACTTTGGTCAGGGGGCGCTGCTGCTCGTCGAGCCCGAGGCGATCCAGAACCCGTTCTACATGATGGCGCCCGACTGGGCGCTGATCCCGCTGGTGGTGCTGGCCACCATGGCCACGGTGATCGCCTCGCAGGCGCTGATCACCGGCGCGTTCAGCGTGACCAAGCAGGCGATCCAACTGGGCTACCTGCCGCGCCTGAACATCCAGCACACCAGCGTGCGCGACACGGGCCAGATCTACATACCGCTGGTCAACTGGGGGCTGTTCGTGAGCATCGTGCTGGCGGTGGTGATGTTCCGTTCGTCGAGCAACCTGGCTGCGGCCTACGGGATCGCCGTGACGCTGGACATGCTGATCACCACCACGCTGACCTTCTACGTGATCCGCTACGGCTGGGGCTACCCGCTGGCGCTGTGCGTCGCGGCCACCGGCTGCTTTGCCGTGGTGGACCTGGCGTTCTTTGCCTCCAACCTGCTCAAGCTGTTCCAGGGGGGCTGGTTTCCGCTCCTGATCGGTGGCATCGTGTTCTCCCTGATGATGACCTGGAAGGAAGGGCGCAGGCTGCTCAACGAGAAACTGCGCGCCGACGCCATCGACCTCAAAGCCTTTCTGGAGTCGGTCTTCATCAACCCGCCCACGCGCGTCGAGGGGACCGCCGTCTTTCTGACCGCCGAAACCGGTGCCGTGCCGAATGCGCTGCTGCACAACCTCAAGCACAACAAGGTGCTGCACCAGCAGAACCTGTTCGTCACCGTGCACAACCACGAAATCCCCTGGATCGGGCTGGACAAGAGGCTGCAGGTCGAGCCCCTGGGCCATGACTGCTGGCAGGTCATGATCCACTACGGATTCAAGAACGACCCGGACTTGCCGCGCGCGCTCGACCTGCTGCGCGGGCGCGGCTGCGAACTCGAACCCATGAGCACCAGCTACTTCCTGTCGCGCGATACCGTCATTCCCACCATCGGCAGCGGCATGGCCCCCTGGCGCGAAAAACTGTTTGCCCAGATGCACCACAACGCCAGCGGCGCCGCCGACTTCCTGCGCCTGCCGAACAACGCCGTGGTCGAACTGGGCTCGAAGATCGAAATCTGATTGCCACACCGGGCGATGCCAGAATCCTGCCCATGCAATTTTTCAAAGACCTGAGCCTCTCGACATTCGTCGCCGGGTTTGTTGCGGTGCTCGTGGGCTTTACCAGTTCGGTGGCCATCGTATTCCAGGCCGCGCAGGCGTTCGGCGCCACGCCGGCGCAGATCAGTTCCTGGCTGTGGGCGCTGGGTCTGGGAATGGGGCTGTGCTCGCTGGGGCCTTCACTGCTGCTGCGGCAGCCCGTCATGGTGGCCTGGTCCACGCCCGGCGCCGCCGTACTGGCAACGGCCGGGCTGGTGGGCGGCTTCAGCATGGGCGAAGCCATTGGCGCGTTCATGCTGAGCGCGGCGCTCATGATCCTGGCGGGAATCACCGGCTGGTTCGAGCGCGTGATGAACCGCATCCCCATGGAAATTGCCGCGGCGCTGCTCGCCGGCGTGCTGGCCCGGTTCGGCCTGCAGGCGTTCAGCGCCGCCCAGACGGCGCTGCCGCTGGTGCTCCTGATGCTCATGGCCTATCTGCTCAGCCGCAGGCTGGCGGCGCGCTACGCCGTGGTCATCACGCTCGTCGTCGCCGTGGTGTTCGTCGCCCTGCAAGGTCAGATGGTCTGGTCCGCAGTGCCTCTGGAACTGGCGATGCCGGTCTTCACGGCGCCCCGGTTCAGCGTGGCGGCCGCGGTCAGCCTGGCGATTCCGCTGTTCGTCGTCACCATGGCGTCGCAGAACCTGCCCGGTGTGGCGGTGATCCGTGCGTCGGGCTACGACATGCCCGTGTCGCGGCTCATCACGCTCACCGGTCTGGCGACCCTGGTGCTGGCGCCCTTTGGCGCCTTTGCGCTGAACTTCGGCGCCATCACGGCAGCCATGTGCATGGGACCCGAAGCGCACGAGGACCGCAGCCGGCGCTACACGGCGACGGTATCGTTCGGCATTTTCTATGTGGTGATCGGGCTTTTCGGTGCCGTGATCACCGGACTGCTCACCGCGTTTCCCCGGGAACTGGTGGCGGCCATCGCGGGCCTGGCGCTGTTGGGCAGCATCGGCAATGGTCTGGCCAGCGCATTGCGCGACGAGCCGTACCGCGAAGCCGCGCTCATCACCTTTTTGGTGACTCTCAGCGGCGTGGTCATTGCCGGCGTGGGGGCCGCATTTTGGGGCGTGGTCTGCGGCAGCATTGCACTGTTTGTGCAACAGTACCGGCGTTCGCGGGCCGGGGGTGGGTAGATCGGCTTCGGACGCATACCCTTTCTGATCCGAGACCATGAAACTGCTCTTCATCGCCGATCCCCTGCAAAGCTTCAAGATCTGCAAGGACACCACGTTTGCCATGATGCGCACGGCGCAGCAGCGCACGCACACCCTCACGGTGTGCGAGGTGCGGCACATCACATGGCAACGCGGCAGCCCCGTCAGCGCGCAGGTGCGGGACATCCAACTCACCGGCGACCCCATCCATTGGTACGCGGCCGAAACGCAGCGCAGCGCCATGCTGGCGGACTTTGACGCGGTGCTCATGCGCAAGGACCCGCCTTTCGACAGCGAGTACTTCTACGCCACGCACCTGCTGGAGCAGGCCGAGCGTGACGGCGCTCGGGTGTTCAACAGGCCGCGGGCCCTGCGCGATCACCCGGAAAAGCTGGCGATCATGGAATTTCCCCAGTTCATCGGCCCCACACTGGTGACGCGCGAGGCAGCGGACATCCAGCGCTTTCACGCCGAGCACCAGGACATCATCCTCAAGCCACTCGACGGCATGGGAGGCATGGGAATCTTTCGCGTGGGGCCCGACGGCCTGAATCTGGGCAGCATCACCGAGACCCTGAACCGCCATGGCGCCCAGAGCGTGATGGTGCAGAAATTCCTGCCGGAGATCGTCGAAGGGGACAAACGCGTCCTCATCATTGGCGGCAAGCCCGTGCCCTTCTGCCTTGCCCGCATCCCCCAGGGCAGCGAAGTGCGCGGCAACTTGGCGGCCGGAGGCAAGGGCGTTGCAAGGCCGCTGTCCGCACGCGACCGGGAGATCGGAGAAGCCCTGGGCCCGGTGCTGCACGAGCGCGGCCTGCTGCTGACGGGGGTCGACGTGATAGGCGACTGCGTGACCGAGATCAACGTCACCAGCCCGACCTGCTTCCAGGAGATCTTTGACCAGACGGGTTGCGACGTCGCCTCCCTGTTCATCGACGCCCTGGAGGCTGCGGTGGCTTCGCTGCGCCGCTGAATTTTTTCAGTCTCTTGGACTCCCCGATCGAATCCGGTGTATGATCGCGGGCTTCGCTCAGGGGAAGGGCTCCGAAGCTGTCGCAAGCGGTGAGCCCGGAACTGACTGAAGAGTAAAGTCAGAAAAAGTTTGACGCTTCTTCAGGAATTGCGCTAGAATCTGCGGCTTGGCCGATCGAGGCTGAGTTGGAAGGCAAGGAAACCCCGAGGGGCGACCTTGCAATCCGGATCATTAAAA
>NZ_AFAL01000091.1 GCF_000193225.1 Verminephrobacter aporrectodeae subsp. tuberculatae At4
CAACTGCGTCAATTGAGCGCCACCGAACGCTTGATCCCGACCGTAAAGAACTTCTTCGTTCCGGATGACTTGCATGCTGGTAGTCATGGCCCCCACCTCGTAGAGAGCCACCAGAGCATCGACACCCCCATTGGGCAGCGCCTCGATCAACCTTCCGACAGCCAGGCGCGAAGCATGGGACTCGATATCCATCACGACGGGCTTGAGGCCCGCGGCCTCAGCCAAACCCTGCCTGTCCTGCACTTTTTCACGCCTCGAGGCTGCAATGAGTACGTCAACATCATTCGGGACACTTTTGCTCGGTCCGATGACGCAAAAATCCAGACTTACTTCATCGAGAGAAAACGGGATGTACTGATTGGCTTCTGATTCGACTTGGACTTCAAGCTCTTGCTCGCTCATTCCCCCGGGCAGGGTGATTTTTTTGGTGATGACGGCTGATGACGGCAATGCCAGCGCAGCGTTTTTCGTCCTCGTCCCGCTTTTCTTGACCAGCCGGCGCACGGCGTCCGCGACCTCGTCAAATTTTTCGACGTTACCATCGGTGATCCAGCCACGCTCCAGCGGCTCGATTGCGCAACGCTCCAAAATCAGGCTGCCGGCCTTGTCGCGCCCCAGTTCCACCAGTTTGACACTGGAGGTGCTGATGTCGATTCCCAGCAACGGCGCAGACTGGCGGCTGAAAGACCCCAATGCGTTCAAGATTGCTCCCCTGTGGTGTGCCAAGATGAGGCAACAAAACTTAACAATTCACTTGAATACTATCAGTAAGCCTGCTCTCCGGCAAAGACTTTTCCCGCAACAACGTCCGCTGGGCGTTGCCAAAAGCAGACGAAATCCCGGCACTTTGCAACGGCCCTTCGACCAGGTCGGGAACCTCTTGGGAAGCCTCCTGGAAGCCTTCTTGGAAGCCGCGATGCGCAGGGTCAAGGCCTCCCGCGCCCCTTTATGCAGACATTTTTTTATAATGGGCGGCCTCATCCACCCGGAGCGTTATGCCGCCGCCCTCCCCCTCGGAGTCATCCGACAAGTCGAACACCTCCCCCGCTCGTGCTCAGCCCATCTGGCTTCGCTGGTTTCTTCGCCTCACCCTGTGGCTCACCGGACTGCTCGCCGCAGCGACCCTGGGACTCGCACTGACGATCGCCGTCGCGTTGTCCGTAGCGTACCCCAACCTGCCGGACATTGTGGACCTGACGGACTACCGACCCAAGTTGCCCCTGCGGGTGTACTCCTCTGAAGGCGCGTTGCTCGGCGAGTTCGGCGAAGAGCGCCGCAACCTGACGCCCATCGATGAGATCCCGAAGGTCATGAAAGACGCGGTCCTCGCCATTGAGGATGCGCGCTTCTTCCAGCACAGCGGGGTTGACTACAAGGGCATGCTGCGCGCGGGTCTTGCCAATTTGGGGCGCGTGAGGAGCCAGGGGGCATCGACCATCACGATGCAGGTTGCACGCAATGTCTACCTCTCTTCAGAGAAAACTTTTACGCGGAAGATTTACGAAATCTTGCTGGCATTCAAACTGGAACACCTGCTCACAAAAGATCAGATTCTTGAGATATATATGAATCAAATTTACCTGGGAAACCGTGCATATGGGTTTTCCGCTGCTTCCGAAACCTATTTCGGCAAGCCGCTGAAGTCCGTTTCAATTGCGCAAGCAGCCATGCTTGCGGGTTTGCCCAAGGCTCCGTCGGCCTACAACCCCATCAGCAACCCCAAGCGCGCCCACATGCGCCAGCAGTACATCATCGAGCGCATGCAAGAAAACGGCTTCATCACTGCGCAGCAGGCCGCAGAAGCGAAGGCAGAAGATCTCAATATCCGAACCAGACCGGACAACACCCGAGTGCACGCAGAGTACGTGGCAGAGATGGTGCGCCAGCTGATCTTCACGCAGTACGGCAACGACGCCTACACGCGCGGGCTCAATGTCTACACCACCCTGAATGCGGCCGAGCAGGATGCGGCTTATGGTGCCTTGCGCCAGGGAATCATGGATTACGAACGGCGCCAGACTTACCGCGGACCCGAGATGTTTGTGCCCCTGCCTGCGGCGCCGCAGGGTGTGGAGGATGCCATCGACGACGCCTTGGCGAACCACCCGGACAATGGTGACCTGCTCTCCGCCGTGGTGCTGGAGGCATCCGCACGCAAGATCGTTGCCACGCGGGCGAATGGCGATACGCTTGAAATCACGGGCGACGGCCTGAAGCCGGCGCAATCGGGTCTGAGCGAGAAAGCACCGCCCAACATCAGGATCCGCCGCGGTGCAGTGATTCGTGTGCTGAAGACGCCCAAGAACGTGTGGGAAATCACGCAGCTGCCCGAGGTTGAAGGCGCCTTTGTGGCGCTCGATCCGCGCAATGGGTCGATTCGTGCCCTGGTCGGGGGGTTTGATTTTGAAAAAAACAAGTTCAACCACGCCGCACAGGCATGGCGCCAACCAGGATCGAGCTTCAAGCCGTTCATCTACTCGGCAGCGCTGGAGAAAGGCTTCACGCCCGCCACCGTCATCAGCGACGAGCCGCTGTTCTTCGACGCAGGCGTCACCGGCGGCCAGCCCTGGGCTCCCAAAAACTTCGATGGCAAGTACGACGGGCCGATGAGCATGCGCACCGGACTGGCAAGGTCCAGGAACATGGTCTCGATCCGTATCCTGCAGGCCATAGGCCCCAAGACCGGACAGGACTGGGCGGCGCGCTTTGGCTTCGATCCGGAAAAACATCCGGCTTACCTCACGATGGCACTGGGCGCGGGTTTGGTGACCCCGCTGCAGATGGCGTCTGCCTACTCGGTATTTGCCAACGGAGGCTATCGCGTGAATCCGTGGTTGATCGCCAAGGTCACAGACCACAAAGGCCGGGTGATTTCTGAAGTCACGCCCTCAGGGGAGCAGCCTCGGGCGATCGATGCCCGCAACGCCTTCATCATGCGCAGCCTCCTGCAGGAGGTGACGCGCTCCGGAACGGCTGCCAGAGCCCAGGCCACCCTCAAGCGCCCAGACCTGTACGGAAAAACCGGCACCACCAATGACTCGATGGACGCCTGGTTTGCG
>NZ_AFAL01000090.1 GCF_000193225.1 Verminephrobacter aporrectodeae subsp. tuberculatae At4
CTGCGCCACACGCTCGGGCGCTGGCTGGATGCGCGCGGCTACGCGGGCCATTTCGACGTCCAGCGCCGCGCCGAGGAGGTGGCAGTGCACGAATTCGTGGCCCTGGCGCAGAACGCGCACGCATAGCCCGCAGTCGGCCCCCTGGAAGCAGGCTGCGATGGTCAAACGTTCACGCGGCATGCTGCTGCAATCCATCGTTCTGGACCGCGGCGCCGCGCAGACCCTGTCCACCCAGATTTATCGCAAGCTCAAAGACCTGCTGCTCGACGGATCGCTGTCGGCGGGGGACCGCCTGCCTTCGACGCGCACCATGGCGAGCGAACTCGGGGTCGCGCGCGCGACCATCGTCGAGACCTTTGAGCGGCTGGTCGCCGAGGGCCTGCTCGAATCCCGGGTCGGCGCCGGCACCCATGTCAGCCCGGCCCTGAACGCGCGCGTCGCGCCCACCGACGCGCCGCTGGACATCGGGTCCGTCGCGAGCGCGAAACTGGCGAAGGCGATTGCGCTGGCCGGGCAGTTCGGCACCCGCCTGGTGCACCAGCACCAGCCGTTCACGACCGGGATGCCGGCCTTCGACGCGTTTCCGATGGCGCAATGGTTCCGGCTGTCGAGCAAGCATTGGCGCAACGCGCGCAAGCCGATGCTCGGCTACCCCGAGCCGCATGGCGAGCTGCGCCTGCGCGAGGCCATTGCCACCCATTTGCGCGTGAACCGCGGGATCGCCTGCCACGCCAGGCAGATCTTCATCGTCAGCGGCGCGCAGTACGCGTTCCAGCTGATCGCGGAAATGCTGATCGACGCGGGCGACCGGGTCTGGTTTGAAAACCCCGGGCATATCGGCGCGCGCAACTGCTTCATGCTCGCGGGCGCGCACATGGTCGCGGTCCCCGTTGACGAAGCCGGCCTGCGGGTCGAGCAGGGGCGCGCCGTGGCGCCGTCGTTCAAGCTGGCCCGTCACCCCGTCGCAGCAGCAACCGCTGGGCGTGAAGATGAGCCTGGATCGGCGCTTCGCGCTGCTCCAGGCCGCCGAGGCGGCCGACGCGTGGATCATCGAGGACGACTGGGCCGGCGATTTCTGCGTCACCGACAAGCCGCTGCCCACGCTCAAGGAACTGGACCTCGGCGGGCGGGTGATCTACGTCGGCAGCTTCAGCAAATCCATTTTTCCTGCGCTGCGGCTGGGCTTCATACTGGCGCCGCCGCCGCTGGTTCCGTTTTTCTGCACCAGCCTGGAGGCGTTCTCCCCGGGCGTTCCCACGCACCTGCAAACGGTGCTCGCCGAGTTCATCGCCGAGGGGCATTTCGCGACGCACGTCCGGCGCATGCGCCGGCTCTACGCGGAACGCTACGACGCGCTCGCGCACGCGGTGGGCACGCACCTGGCGCGCTGGCTGGAACTGGCGCCAACGCGCACCGGCCTGCATACCTTTGCCCGCCTGAAATGCCCTATCATCGACCGTGATGAACATATTGTCGATGGCAAAAAGATGGTCGACTTTTCTTCCAGTTGATTTGAGTATTTGCGCCATTTCCACGGCAATCAGCGCACCTTGCGACCAACCGCCAAGCAGGTATGGGCCTTCTGAGTCCTGCATCAGGATCCGCTCGACGTACCGTTGCGCCATCTGTTCAATCGTTTGGTCCGGATCCGAATCCGGAAGCAGCCCCGCCGACTGAATCGCGTAGAAAGGATGCTTGTTCCCCAGCATGACGGCCAACGGGCCGTAACACAACCCGTTGCCATGCGTCGGGTGGACAAAATAGATAGGCGATTGCCCCTGTCCCGGGCGAAGGCGGATCAGGATATCGCTCTCTGAAGCTCGCTTTAGCTCTGACACATCGCCTCTCTTTTTCCATCAAGCCACGCAATCACATCGCTGGCATTGCGCTCCGGCGGGAAAACAGGATAGAACACCTTGATGATTTTTCCCACTTCGACAATCCAAGTCTGCCGCTTGATCATTCTCTTGCCCTCAACGACAAAGGTCGGCAGACGAAGTGCTTCAGTCAGTTTGAACTCGGCATCGCTGAGCAATTCATAAGGCAGATGCAAGCGCGCCACCGCTTCGCGCTGATCTTCGCTGCTTTGCGTACTGATCCCGAAAACAGAACAATTGTACTGCCGCAGTTCGTCAGCATGATCCCTGAATGCACAAGACTGCGGCGTACAACCCGGGGCTCCGGGGATTTGCAGCCATCCCTCGGACAACGGAACGCCGGGTTTGCCCGTCATCGGATAGAGATACATGACGACCCTGCCTTGCAACAAAGACAAGTTGCACGCCAATTCGGTCGTCGATGTCAATGATAGGTTCGGCAGCGCCATCCCAGTCAAATGGTCGCAAAGCCCATCATCGACAGGACACGGCAAATCCTTGGGCAACTCGACAGGGTTCGGTGCCGATGTCGTCCTGACGATTTCTGGC
>NZ_AFAL01000089.1 GCF_000193225.1 Verminephrobacter aporrectodeae subsp. tuberculatae At4
CCCCGGGGCGCCATGCGCGCGCCGCCGCCCGGAGGGCGTAGAGCAACAGGAACGCCGCGCCCAGCCACCGGAGCGCCGACGCCAGCGCAGGCCACGCCAACGCCGTGGCGCCCAGGCCCCAGACACCAACCTGAATCAGGATGGCGTCGGACAGCGCGCACACCAGCACCACCCCGAACACATGCTCGCGCCGCAGCCCCTGGCGCAGCACGAAAACGTTCTGCGCCCCGATGGCAATGATGAGCATGGCGCCCGACGAGAAGCCATGGACGCAGGCGTGAAGAATCGTCATGCGCCCGATTATTCACGCGGCCCGATGTCCCGCATGGGCGCAACCCCCACGCCACAACCGCACTCACCCGCAGCAAGCGCCAATGACCTCGCGCACCAGCGCGTCGGAGGCGGTACGCAGCGCGGCCTTGCCTGGTCCATCGATCACCACGAAGCGAATCTCTCCTGCTTCGGACTTCTTGTCGACGCGCATCAGATCGAGGTACCGCCCTGCGTTATCCGCCGCATCGATGACCGGCCCCCGGACAGGCAGGCCGGCGCGCTGAATCAGGGTTGTCAGACGCTGAACGAAAAAACCATCGACCAGTCCCAGTCTGCGCGAAAGCTCTGCAGCCATCACCATGCCCGCGGCAACGGCTTCGCCGTGAAGCCAGACACCGTAGCCCATGCCCGCTTCGATCGCATGGGCAAAGGTGTGGCCGAAATTCAGGATGGCGCGCAATCCGGTTTCCTTTTCGTCCTGTCCGACGACCCAGGCCTTGATCTCGCAGCTGCGCCGTACGACATGCGCCAACGCCCCACGGTCCTTGGCCAGCACGGCGTCCAGGGAAGCCTCCAGCCAGTCCATCAAGGCCATGTCGGCGATCGGACCGTATTTGATGACCTCGGCCAAACCGGCGCTCAACTCCCTTTGCGGCAAGGTAGCCAGCATGTCCAGATCACAAATGACGAGCCGGGGCTGGTAGAAGGCCCCGATCATGTTTTTCCCGAGCCGATGGTTGATCGCGGTTTTCCCCCCCACCGAAGAATCGACCTGGGCCAGCAAGGTGGTAGGAATTTGGACGAAGGCAATGCCGCGCATATAGGTTGCGGCGGCAAAACCGGTCACGTCCCCGATGACCCCGCCACCCAGGGCAAACAACACCGTCTTGCGATCACAGCCCCATTCCAGCAAGGCCGTAAATATGCGGTCCAAAGAGTTCCCATTCTTGAACTCCTCACCATCCGGCAGTTCAAGCACCCGAACCTGCGGATAAACCGTCGCCAAGAATGCCGTCCACCCAGCCAGGTGCAGGCGCGCCACCGTGGTGTTGCTTACCACCACGGCGGTGGTGGATCGGATATCAGCCAATAGCGGGAGCCCATCCGGGAAGATGCGTGAACCAATCACTATAGGGTAGCTGCGATCGCCCAAGGATATTTCAACTGAGTGCATGGGAAGCCAAAAATATCATGACAATGTCCATTCGTGTCGCAGTGCAAAATCCATCGAACAAGAGATCTTATTCTCAAGCAAAAGGATCCATCCGGAT
The DNA here is from genome assembly GCF_000193225.1 of Verminephrobacter aporrectodeae subsp. tuberculatae At4. Classification (GTDB taxonomy): domain Bacteria; phylum Pseudomonadota; class Gammaproteobacteria; order Burkholderiales; family Burkholderiaceae_C; genus Acidovorax; species Acidovorax aporrectodeae. Next base: position 1,545 of record NZ_AFAL01000089.1, read on the forward strand.
GGACTGGTCCTTTTGCATGTCATGCCAGTGTCGTTGGTGTTTACGCTGGAGGATCTGTACATCTCCGTGAGGCATCATTCTTGATGCTCAACATCACGGTGGTGCTGGTGGTCGGATGCGGTCGACGCATTGTGCAGTACCATTCTTGATGGTCAACGTCACCGTCTGTCTTATCAATTTGGTGTCATATATGTCGATTGGAATAACTCTGTCCGCATCTACACACCGCTCCACGGTGACAATCATATTGGGATTAGGATTAGCATTATTCATTGTTATCCTGATGAACGGTTGATCGTCCAAGCTGAACAGTGGTGCATAAGGTTTTGTACCACCATCGATCAGGAATAAAATGTCCCCCCTGAAATTCTCGTTGACATCATATTTGATAGGTGCAACCTTGATCAGGTCCGGGTTGATCGTTACCGAAATGGTAGTTGACTGGCCAACACTGTCCGTGACAACAACTCTGGCCAATCCCGCAGCAACCAGTGTAATGGTGACCACCGAACCTGAAATGGACGCCGTGGCCAGGTTCGTGTTGCTGTCCCTTGTATTGTCAAATGTCACAGCAGATTTCACGGTATAGGGAGCGGTACCGCCAGAGATGAGCACCTCATGGATTGTATTTGCAGGAGCAGTAATCGATACAGGATCGGCCTTCAGCGCAGGAGACGCAGAGAGTTGCACCGTCACTTTGACCTTCAGAGTTGCCACTCCAGTTGCATCAGTTACCACGATATCGGAGTCACCCGCTATGGACTGGGCCGTGACTGTGACAACGGCCGAACGAGAAATGCTGGCAACTACCGCACCGGGATTGGAACTGATGACCGTGTATCCAGGGATACCCCCCCTGACATTGAACTGCCGGGATTGACCTGCGGCCAAACTAAACGACTCGCCGGCGTTGCTGCTCATCGGAACGGCCTGTGTAGCGCCCTTGATTTTCACCTGTTGGGAAGGCAAACTCTCGTCGTAAACAACGATTTCACCCTCCTTTCCTGTTCCATAAGCACGAATCCATAGAACGTCATCCTCCACCTTGGCTTCCAAGCCACCCACATTGTTAAATGTATCGTAAGGCTTTGTCCCTCCGCGTATCTGGGTCGCCTCCCACCAACCGCCCCCTACAGGAAGGATAACACTATCAATCCGAGGCTGCACTCTCAAGGTGGCAGCAGGTCCGTTGGGCGTACCACTATTTCCACCACCACAGGCCGCCACCACAATGGCAACAAGCACGAACAAAAATTTAAGGGTATTTTTCATGATCGTCTCTATGGTTAGCAAATTACCTCTTCGGCCCATTGTCCGAAATGACTTTCGGAGTAATGAATACCAACATCTCGCGCTTCGTTGATTCTTTGGTTCTCTTTTTGAACAGATTTCCCAGCACAGGAATATCACCGATGAATGGAATCCTGCTTTCCTGATTCGTTTCTTCCATCTCGAAAATTCCGCCAATTACTACTGTCCCGCCATTTTCAATCAAGATTTGGGTTTTGATGTGCTTTGTGTCGATGGCAACACCCTGATCTGTGGATTCCCCTCGACTATCCTTGTTCACGTCCAAGTCAAGAATTATGCTTCCTTCCGGGGTGATTTGTGGCGTCACCTCCAGTTTCAGCACTGCTTTCTTGAACGCCAGCGTAGTTGCACCATTGGGCGCCGTCACGGAATAAGGGTATTCCGTACCCTGCTCAATCAGCGCCTTGGTTTGGTCCGCCGTGATGATTCGTGGGCTTGAAACGATACGACCTTTTCCATCGGCCTCCATCGCGGATAGTTCCAGGTTCAGGAACCTGTTGGCGGCAGCGTTGAAGATGGAAAGTGCGAAACTTCCGACACTGCTCTCAGTCGAAATGCTGGCGGGAAGATTTACAAAGTTCCCATTGGTGCTCGTGTTTCCTCCCGCACCGCTGGAGGCAATTGCATTATTGTACGAAGTGCCAAAAGCCACCCGGTTATTCCCACCAATTCCGTAGCCACCGTCTCCTCCGCGACTCGCGCGCAAGTCGGTTGCCCCCAGGCGCACACCCAGCGAACGGCCAAACGAATCACGGGCCTCCACAATGCGTGCCTCAATCAAAACCTGGCGGACGGGGATATCCAGATTGGCCAAGAGCAGACGAACCTCCTCCAGTTTACCGGGGGTATCCGTGACAAACAGCTGATTCGTCCTGGGCTCAGAAATCGCACTTCCACGTTCTGAAAGAAAACGCGAGGCCTGCGCGCCACCGCCACCAGCCGAGAGCTGCGTAATGAGATCGGCTGCTTTCGCGTAATTGAGTTGAAATGCCTGCGTCCTCAGGGGTTCAATCCGCTGTATTGCCTGCGCCGCCTCGAATTCCTTCTTGGTTCGGGCGTCAATTTCATCCTTCGGCGCAATCCATATTACGGACCCGGATTTGCGCATACCCAGACCTCTGGCATCCATGATGATCTGGAGCGCCTGATCCCAGGGCACGTCCTTGAGTCGCAGCGTAAGAGTGCCCCCAACCGTGTCCGAAGTCACGATATTGAAATTCGTGAAGTCAGCGATCACTTGCAGCAGCGATCTCACTTCAATATTCTGAAAATTCAGCGAAAGCTTCTCACCAGAGTATCCTGGGCCTTGTGTCAGTTTGCTCAGGTCCACCTTCTTTTGACGGATTTCGACAACGAACTGATTGTCACTCTGATATGCACTGTGCTCCCAATCTCCGGTAGATTCGATCAGCATGCGGACACGCTCGCCTGATTGTGTCGTAGTCACCGTTTGCACGGGCGTTCCAAAATCGCTCACATCGAGGCGCCGACGCAATCCTTCAGGCAGAGAGGAATGCAAGAATTCGATCACGATTCCCTTTGGCTGCTGTTGAAGATCCACTCCAACCTGTGTGCTGGCCAGATTGACGATCACACGACCAGAGCCATCGGTGCCACGGCGAAAATCAATATCCTTCAAGGATGATATTTCGCCACTTTCATTTTCAGAAACGTTGGCCGCAGGAGTCGCCGCGGCAGAAGACGCAGCAGCTGCTGACCCCAAAGACAAAACAAGCGATTTCCCTTGGATATCGGTATGGTAGGATGATGGTGATTTCAAATTCAAAATCACACGCGTGCGCCCGCTGGTTTGAACGATATTCACAGATTTCAAATTTCCAAGATTCATCTCGTGTACGGATTTTCCCGTGGAATTGGAAACCCCTTGAAAGTCAAGTGCGATGCGTGCCGGCGACTGCGTTGCAAACCCCGTTGGAGGTTTCGCCAGAGCATCAGAAAAGTCGATCTTCAAGACCTCCACTCCGCCTTGTACGCTGGATGCAAGCGCGTTGATTTCCACCTGTGCAGCCGCAGCAAAAGAAAGGATTGCAATAAAGACTCCCATAGCAGCGTTACGGAAGAAATTCATAAACAAACCATTATTGTGTTTCATTTTTTACCCTCTTGCAGGTCAAGCGACGCTGAGCGCTCCACCCAATCCCCGGTTGTGTCCTGCACTATTTCACGCAATTGAATCGAAGACTCGGTTATTTTGACGATTTTCCCATAATTTTTTCCCAGGTAGTTTCCGATTTTAACCTGATAGATCAAATTATCAATTCGCAACAATGCAGTGGGCGTATCCTCTTTGTTCAAACTGCCCACCATGGCTATCGACTCCAACGCAAATACTTCCAAAGGCTCTTTGCGTCGGGCCATCTCGGGAGCAACCAACGCCGAGTTGGATGCAGTCTGTCCGGAATCGCGTTGCAAGATCTGGGTCAATCTGAGCGCGTTGAAGGGCTCTGTCGCATCGCCCTGTGTATATGATTCAGGGACGAATTTTTTGGGCTCTTCCAAAGGTTTGACACCAGGCCTTGCATTGGCTCGCTGATCCGCCATCCACTGGTGCAACTCCTCCTGCCCTGCGGGACCGCAACCCGACAAGATGAATGCCAGCAAGACTGAAAGTAACGCTCGACGGGCTTTCATCACTTGGCACCCCCGCTTTTTTCTGAGCTTGAACTTCTCCGGGGTCCAGATATCTGTAAGTGCGGGCTGTAACCTCCATCGCCAGCGCATCGTTCACCGGTGTAATGGATATGTTGTTGAGCGTCACGATGCGCGAAAGATGAGCCACATCCGATGCGAAAGCGCCAATATCGTGGTACTTCCCCGTCACACGAATTGCTATGGGAAGTTCAGCGTAATAATCTTTGACAGCAACCTGACCGGGTTTGAAAAGGTCAAACTTCAGATTTCGACTCGCGCCGGACTTGGTTATATCCGAAACCAGGTCTGCCATTTCAGCTTTGTTGGGCAGCTGTTTTTCCAACTGCACGACGTAATGTTGAATCTGCTCCCTCTGTTTTTTCAAGCTCTCCAAATTGACTGCCTTGACCAAATTTTTTTGAAATTCATCCCGCGCGGTGGCCTCCTTGCTGCGCTCACCGTCCAATTCGGTCTCATAGTCCTTCAAGAAAACAAACCATGCGACAAATGCAACAGCCACGACTATCAACAAAAAGAGGGCCATCCTGGGGACCGTTGGCCAATTGGAAGGATCTTTCGGATCCAGATTTTTGAATTGTCGCTGAACTATATCCATCCGTTCAGCAAAGCTGATGGAGTTTTCTTTCTCTTTCGCCATGTCACTTTCCTCCCGGCGAAGCAGCATTCGCGGCAGCGGCTGTTTTTTTGGCGTCACTCTCCCGAACCATTTGAAACTTGAGGTTGAAGGCAGGAACCTGCCGATTACCTTGACTCTGACCCAGGGGAATTGTTCCGTTAACGATTTCTGTCAAATCAGGCTTGGCCATCCATGCTGAATTCTCAGCAAGATTGTGCAGCAGCTCGGACACCCGCTCATTCGACTGGGCCATTCCCTGCATGGCAATCGTTTTCTCTGCTTGTTTGATCCCTGTAACATATACCCCGTCCGGCAATTGCTTGACCAATTCATTCAGCAGGTGGACAGGCAGGTTTCTGTCTGACTGGAGATCTTCTACGGCTTTTTGCCGAGCACGCAACGCAGCAATGTCGTCTTCTATGGTCGCGATTTCCTTGATCTGCCCTTCCAGAGTCTTGATTTCCTGCTGAAGAAAGCCGTTCCTGACCTGCTGATCCGCGATCAGCATCTGAAACCACCAATAAATGGCGCCAGAAATCGCCAACCCGCAGAGAAACGACGCAAACAACATGCCCTTGAACGCCTCCTTGCGGCGTTTCCGGGCTTCCTCCCGGTGGGGTAGCAAGTTAATCAGTATCACTGCAAGAATCTCCGCATGGCAAGACCGCAAGATGTCAAGTAGGACGGCGCTTCACGCACCAATTTTTTCAATCGAACGGAATTTCCCATTTCCATGCCATCGAAGGGATTGGCCACGCTGCACGCAATTCCGGTTTGTTGGGTGACTGCCTCGGTGAGCCCCGTCAAAGGAGCCGAGCCTCCTGCGAGCAGGATGTGGTCCGCACGGCTATGTGCTGTGCTGGTAAAGAAGAACTGCAAAGCCCTGCCAATTTCTTGCGCCAAGCTGTCAGCAAACGGACGCAGCACGACAAATTGATAATCGTCGGGAAGATCGCCACTGCGCTTCTTGTTTTCTGCCTCCTCCACCGAAAAGCCATATTGGCGCATGATCAACTGCGTCA
>NZ_AFAL01000088.1 GCF_000193225.1 Verminephrobacter aporrectodeae subsp. tuberculatae At4
TCCCGCCGGGCGGCAGCACCGACACGATAGGGCGGCTGCTGGCGAGCGAACTGGGCCAGAGCCTGGGGCAATCCGTGGTCGTCGAGAACAAGGCCGGGGCGAATGGCGGCATCGGGACCGACCAGGTCGCCAAGTCGCCCGCTGACGGCTACAGCCTGCTGCTCTCGGGGATTGGCTCGAACGCCACCAACTACAGCCTCCAGCGCAATACGCCGTACAAGGACGCCGCGTTCAGGCACGTGGCATTGCTGGCCACGGGGCCGAGCGTGCTGGTCGTGAACCCGCAGTTTGCCGCCCGGACGGTGGCCGACCTGGTGCGCATGGCCAGGGAAAGGCCCGGGGCCTACGCGCATGCCAGCGCGGGCAATGGGTCTTCGGGGCATCTGGCGCTGGAACTGTTCAAGCAGACCCATGGCCTGCAAATCACCCACGTGCCCTACAAAGGCAATGCCCAGGCGATCACGGACGTGATGGCCGGCCAAGTGCCGATCATGGCGTTGAACAACGACACCGCGCTGGCCTACGTAAGGGCCGGCAGGTTGCGCGCGCTGGCGGTCACCAGCCTGGCGCGCAACCCGGCGTTCCCGCAGGTCCCCACGATGGCCGAGTCGGGGATTCCGGGCTTTGACGTCGTTTCCTGGTTTGGCCTGTCCGTCCCGGCCGGCACCCCGGACGCGGTGATCAGCCGCCTGGCCGACGCCACCGCGCAGGCCCTGCAAGCCCCCAAGCTGCGCCAGTATCTGGAGGGCACGGGCTTTGTCGTCGCCAGCGGCACACCCGGGCAGTTCAGCGATTTCGTCAGCGCCGAAATCGCCAAATGGCAGGCCGTGATCCAGCGCGCCGGCATCACGGCAGATTGATTCGGGAGACAAGCCATGGCCTATACCGCTCTGCCCAATTCCTTCCGGCGCGACATCCTCGCCCGCCGGCGCCTGATCGGCTGCTGGTCCTCTCTGACCAGCCACATCACCACTGAAATCCTGGGGCAGGCCGGTTTCGACTGGATTTTGCTCGACTGCGAGCATGCCCCGAATGACCTGACGACGCTGATCCCGCAGCTGATGGCGCTCAAGGACAGCCGCAGCGCCCCGGTCGTGCGCCCGCCGGCCAACGACCCGGTGCTCATCAAGCGTTTGCTGGACATCGGTTTCGTCAACCTGCTGCTGCCCTTCATCGAATCGGCCGCAGCGGCGCAACGGGCAGTGGCCGCCACCCGCTACCCGCCGCTGGGCATCCGCGGCGTCTCGAACGCGCAGCGCTGCAACCGCTACGGTGCGCTCGCCGAGTACGCGCAGCAGATCCATGAGCACCTGTGCGTGCTGCTGCAAATCGAAAGCCGTGCGGGCATCGACGCGCTCGATGAGATCCTGCAAGTGCCGGGGGTCGATGGCATCTTCATCGGCCCGGCCGACCTGTCCGCAGCGCTGGGGCATTTTGGCGATCCCGGGCACCACGAGGTACAGGCGGCGATCGCCGACATCCATGCGCGCAGCCGTGCCGCCGGCAAGGCCGTCGGCATTCTGACCGTTGTCGAAGCCGACGCGCGCCGCTACATCGAACAGGGCTTTGAATTCGTTGCGGTCGGTACCGACCAGGCGCTGTTTCGTTCCGCCACGCAAGGTCTGCGCGAGCGCTTTCCATCCGACGGCCCCATGGAATGAGCGGGAAAAACCCCGGCGACCCAAGCGATTGCGTGCGCCGCAGGCAGAGAGTGCGAACAGCGGCTATTGCCTTGGCTGTCGCAAGGGGATTCGCCGGATGGCGGCAAGTCCGATGGCAGCAGTCCCCACGGCACTGACGATGGCGGCAAGTACCAGTGCCTCTGAATAACCCATGGCCGCACCGAAGAGAGCTGCACCGAGATAGACGAATGGATGCAGTCCGCTGGTCATCAGGGTATCGACTGCCACAAGCTTGCCAAGGTCTTTTTCCGGGGAAAGAATTTGCATGGCGGTGGCCCAGCTGGTAATCGCGCTATAAGCAGCAGATCTATGATGAATCCATTTTCTTTTTCAATGCATCGACAAAGCGCTTTGCCCATGGCGAAGCAGCGGTGATGCGGTCCGGATCTACTATTGCCAGCAGTTTGAATGAATGCTCGCTTTTTCCGTATGGGGCCTTGGTTTTGCAACCCTGGGTCGCATCGGCCAGTGCGCTGTGGACTTCATTCTTTGCTACCTGTTCGATCGGACGGTAGGCTGGTAATTTGTCTTTTTTGAAACCTTGCCCGAAGAATTTCTCGAGTGTTGTGCTGTCTGCAAGAAACCAATTTTCCATGCATTGGACCATCAGATGACAGTCAGTGTCTGAAGCTCCCGCTGGCTGCTCCCACGCATCGTCCTGACGATTCCTCAGATACGCCCACGGCTTCCATTGATCGGCATCCGCACCTTGTTGATGCTGGTCCGCAACCGGTGCCTCGCTGTCTATCAGGAGAAGCGCTTCTTCCCCGTTGTCTATGGCAATGCGATAATCATCAAAAGCCTTGCTACGGCTACCAGAGGCAACAATGCGTGGTTGATTTTTTATTCCTGCGGTGGTGATGAATTTCCTGAATCCTTCACGGCATTCCTTTTCAAGTCCACCTCCACCACCCTCGACAAAAAGCTTCACCATCTCGTGCCCCCAATATCGCCGCGAGTCCAGAGCTGCCCCAGGCGATATTTCTCCAGCCATGGTTTGAGCTTTTCCTTGTCGAGTCGGGTCAGGGTGGTTCCCTCCTCCCCCCTATCTGCTACCAAGACGGCATCGGGCTGATCGGTGAACGCATCAACCAATACATCGGAATGGGTGGTGACGATCAACTGTGTACGCTCGGACGCGTCCTTGAGAAGCTGGGCCAGATTTGGCAATACATCGGGATGCAGCCCCAACTCAGGCTCCTCAATGCATACCAACGGTGGTGGATCGGGATGACAGAGAATGGCGAGCAGGCACAGGTAGCGCAACGTGCCGTCCGATAGCCTGGTGGCAGGAATCGGAACGGTGCGGTTATTCACCTGCTCCTGAAAAAAGACCTGAACAGTGCCTCCGTCAATTTTTACGTAGTAGTCCTGAATTCCTTCGTACAAAGCACGCAATTCCTCAATGAGTCGCTTTTTAAGATCATGGTTTTCTTGCAGACGGTTCAGAACCAGACCCAGATTGCTGCAGTCAGGTTCCAAAAAATCGTTGGGCAGGTCCGCTTTCTGCGATGTTCTTGCCGCCGTGAAGCGACCAAAGCACCATTCACGATAGAGGCGAATCTTCGGCAATGTCTTGCCCAGAAATGTAAGCTCCGGGTACTGATCGGGGTCTTTCCGCTGCGAAAGAATGGACTGGTTGGGTTCAATGTCCTCTCGTCGGAGCCTGCGGTCTTCGTTCTTGACATTCAGTACGCCGTGTCCGTCCTCGAATCTGTAATAGAGATAAGGCTTCGTATGACCATGATCCGGTTCGGCTCTTTCAATACGCTCTTCAATGAGCTCGAATCTTTGGGATACTTCAGTAAAACTCAGTGAATAGCGAAGGTTGTTTATTTCTCCCGGATGATCAATGACTACATCCAATGAGGCAGGCATGGGTGGAGTGCGGCCTTTCCATAGCCAGTCCCGCACACCACCGCCATCCCTGATGGGTGCAATCAGATCTTTGGGCGTGGACTTGATCAGTTCAATGGCCTCCAACAAGTTTGATTTGCCTGAGCCATTGGGGCCAATGATCACATTCAAGGGCCCCAGCGGGATGGACTCGGAATGATTTCCATAACTCAGGAAATTGGTGAGTTTGATGTGTTTTATCAGCATGGTGTGAACTTTTTCGATTATGGGCGACAGGAGCCCTGCTTGGCACCAGCCACCGGAAAACACCGCTCACTGTGCTTGAAGCAGAAATCAAGGATGGCCAGCCACCCCCTGAAACACCACAAACCCCCAACAGGCAGCCGCTTCACATCCCCTGCGCCGCTGGCTCGCTGAGCCCGACGTCGGAAACAAAATACTCCTCGTCCAGCCAGCGCTGATAATGCTCATGCGGCAGCGTTCGCAGCTGGGTTGCGCCGTCGTGGTTGTTTGCCACGATCACGTCGTCGAGTGCAAAACAATCGACCATATGGGGCGATTGCGTGGCGATGAATATCTGCCGCGCTTTGGCGAGCGTCTTGATCATTTCGGCAACCAATTCGATGGCGTGCGGGTGCAGCCCGAGTTCGGGTTCGTCGAAGAACATGACGTCCGGGAGCATCTCTTCCGGCAGGTTCAAGAGGGTCAGCAAACAGAAGAGCCGCAAGGACCCGTCCGAAGTCAGGTGCGCACCGAAGGTCTTCTCGCTGTGGACGCTGCGCCAGCGCAATGCCAGCTTGCCGTAGGCCGGCTGCAATTCAAATTCGGCGAAGCCGGGCAGGACGCGCGCGATTTGCTGCACGATGGTCTTGTAGCGGCTGATCTGCGTCTCTTGCATGCGCAGCAGGATCGGCGCCAAGTTGGCCCCGTCCGAACGCAGCCAGGTGAAGTCCGTCATGTCCCACGGCAGCTTGATGTTGGCGTGCGCCGAGGTGTCGTGGAACTGGTACGTGGTGCAGCGTTTGAGCAGGCTCACCACCACGCGCGCGGTCTGGTGGTTGGCCGCAACCAAGCTGGCTTCCCGACCTCCGGCTTGCAACAGCATCCATTTGGCCTTGGTCTCGAACTGGCGGCCCGAGTAGCGGTACGCCTCGTCGACGAACATCAGCGTGTCGTTGCCGCTCACGTGCGCCAGACCAAAGCGGTAGTCGTTGACCCCCCGGTCCGTGATGATGCTGATCTCGCCGTTCATGCGCGGGGTGCGGCGCGCGCCCATGTACAACTGGTCGTCGCCGCCGCCATTGCGCGTGACGAACTCCTGCAGGTTCTGCCCGCGGAGCATCCAGGCGAGCATTTCAAAGAAGCGGATGAGGTTTGACTTGCCCGAACCATTGGCCCCGATCAGTACGGTCAACTGGGGAAGTTCCAGGTCGCGCACGTCGGCCAGGCTGCGAAACCCGTTGATGCTGACGCGTTGGATGCGGCCCTGAAGCCTTGCCTTGGGTGCTGTGGTCTCGATTGCCATGAATGTCCCTTCAGGATTTGCCATCGTTGGGGCAGGCGACGGGAGCGCCCGGATGGATGGCGCCGGGAAAGCGGCAGGCTCTCACGGCGGATTTTCCCGTCCAATTCTGGAAAACCCGGCAAGGGGGCCGGGTCGCGGGTGGTGCGCAAATTCTATCTACACCCGGGGACGCGGCCGGAGAAGAGCGCAAACGCCTCCCGGCGCCTGGGGGACGGAGCATGCGGTTCGCGTCCCCCCGGGCTCATTGCGCGCCCAGCGGCGCCATCAGCGCGCGCAGGTGTTCGACTTCGGGGGGGCTGAGGTCGGTCAGCGGCGGCCGCACCGGGCCGGCGCCGTGGCCCGCCAGCGCGGCGCCGGCCTTGACGATGGACACGGCGTAGCCCGGGCCCTGGTTGCGCAGGGCGATGTAGGGCAGGAAGAACTCGCGCAGCAGGCGCTCGCAGGTGGCGCCGTCGCCGGCGGCGTGGGCGGCGTAGAACGCCATCGCCGTCCGGGGGATGAAGTTGAAAACGGCCGACGAGTACACGGGGCAGCCCATGGCCTGATAGGCGCCGGCGAAGACTTCGGCGGTGGGCAGGCCGCCGAGGTAGGCAAAGCGCTCGCCCAGGGTCTGGCGGATGGAGACAAAGGCCTCGATGTCGCCCACGCCGTCCTTGAAGCCCACGAGGTTGGGGCAGCGCCCGGCCAGGGTGAGCAGGCTCGCGGGCGTGAGCCGGCAGGCGCCCCGGTTGTAGACGATGACGCCGATGCGCACGCTCTGGCACACCGCTTGCACGTGCGCCACCAGACCCTGCTGGCTGGCTTCGGTGAGGTAGTGGGGCAGCAGCAGAATGCCCTGCGCGCCCAGGCGCTCGGCCTCCTGCGCGTATTCGATGGCCAGCGTGGTGCCGCCGCCGGCGCCGGCAATGATCGGGGTGCGCGCGCGGCAGGTATCGAGCGCCACCTGCACCACGGCGCTGAATTCGCGGGGCGCGAGCGAGAAGAACTCCCCGGTGCCTCCGGCGGCAAACAGCGCCGAGGCGCCGTAGGGCTGGAGCCATTCCAGGCGCGCAGCGTAGGGCCCGGGGGCGAAGCGCAGTTCGCTGTCGAAGTCGGTCAGCGGGAACGACAGCAGGCCGGCTTGCAGCACGCTTTTGAGTTCTTCAGGGGTCATGGGTGGGATGGGCGGGGCTGGTGGGTTGTCTTACCAGTCATCGTACAACTAGAGTCATTCGACGGCTCTACGGGAAATTACTGACGGGATGGGTTGGCTGCGCGCCGGTCTGCGCGCGCGGCGTCCGGATCCTGGGCGACGATGGCGTCGTAGATGCTCTCGTGCTCGCCGTTGACCCGGCGCAGGTACTGCTTGCGTTCGTCGTCCGGGGCGTCGGTGGAGTCGAGGCGCGCGCGGAATGATCATGCTGCCGAGCGTTCCCATGCGTTCCGCAAAGTGGCTGTTCTGCGTGGCGCGTGCGATCTCCAGGTGGAACTGGAAGTCTGCGGCCACGGCGTCGTGCCCCGCGTCCACCGCGGCGGCTTCGGTTTCCACGCCGATGCGCAGTTCCAGCACGGCGATCACGTCGCGCAGATTGCCAACGCTTGTAACGCCATCGCTTGCTGCGTTGGCCTTATCAGCGAGTTGTTCGGAGTTCTTTCGAGCTTAGGGACTGCCGGGGGAACCCGGATAATGGCATTTCTCCTTGTGAAGGAATCCATGGATCAATTCGAACTGCTGCTCGACCAACCGGGCCTCCCAGGCATGTGCCCGGTGACGGACGCTGTGCGGGTGCTTGCGCACGGAGCGGGGGGTGAAGAGCGCGGCGCGATCTTCACGCGCCCCGAAGTAGTCGAGTTCATCTTGGACCTTGTGGGCTACTCGCCTTCGAGCGCCCTATACACCAAGTCCCTTCTCGAGCCGTCGTTCGGTAGCGGGGAATTCCTCTTGGTGGCCATCTCGCGGCTCCTGTCAGCCACCGCCTCTGCGCGAGAGCGCGGCGTGGAGGTTCCCCCGCTGGATGGATGCATTCGGGCCGTGGAGCTTCACGCGAGTTCGTTCGCGCAGACTCGCGCGCAGGCGCTGCAGCTCCTCGCATCGAACGGAATCGAGGTGGCCGAAGCGGCCAGGCTTGCCGACAAGTGGCTCACGCATGGCGATTTCCTCTTGGCGCCGCTGCCCGAGTCGTTCGACTTCGTCATTGGCAACCCGCCCTACGTGAGGCAGGAACTGATCCCCGCCGCGCTGCTGCGGGAATACCGCCGCCGCTACGCGACCCTCTACGACCGCGCCGACCTATACATCCCGTTCATCGAGCGCAGCCTGCGGCTCTTGAAGCCAGCGGGGAAGCTCTCCTTCATTTGCGCTGACAGGTGGATGAAGAACCGATACGGAGGCCCGCTGCGCGCGCTGGTCGCCAGCGAGTTCCACCTGCAAGCCTATGTCGACATGTTCGACACACCCGCCTTCCACTCCGAAGTCGTGGCCTATCCAGCGATCACGATGATCGAGCGGGCCAGCCCCGGCCCCACGCTGGTCGCGGCGCGCCCGAAAATCGAAACCGCCTACCTGCGCGACTTGGCAAAGACCCTGCGAGGCCAAACAAAGGAGCTGCCACCGTCGGTGCACAGCCTTGACGACGTGGCCAAGGGCGATGCGCCTTGGGTGCTGCAATTTTCCGACGCGACAAGCCTGGTGCGCCGCATCGAGCAGGCCTTCCCTGCTCTGGAAGAGGCTGGATGCAAGGTCGGAATCGGCGTCGCCACCGGAGCCGATAAGGTCTACGTCGCCAAGTTCGACGAGCTCGACATTGAGCCGAGCCGCAAGCTGCCGCTGGCCATGACCCGCGACATCGTGACCGGCCATGTCGAGTGGCGCGGCTATGGCGTGGTCAATCCCTTCACAGACGAGGGGCCGCTCGTCGATCTTCGTGACTACCCGAAGCTGGCCGTCTACCTCGAGACCCATCGGGCGGCGATTGCGGGCCGGCACGTCGCGAGGAATGACGCGAAGCGGTGGTATCGGACGATTGACCGCATCACGCCGTCGCTGGCGAATCGGCCGAAACTTCTCATTCCAGACATCAAGGGCGACGCCCAGGTCGTCTACGAGCCAGGGCTGCTCTACCCGCACCACAACCTCTACTACGTGGTGTCGGACGCGTGGGACTTGCGCGTGCTGCAAGCCGTCTTGCTCTCCAGCTTGACGAGGCTCTTCATCTCCACGTACTCGACGAAGATGCGGGGAGGGTTCCTGCGGTTCCAGGCCCAGTATCTGCGTCGGATCAGACTTCCCCTCTGGGAAGACGTGCCCCGCGCTCTGCGCGAGCGGCTTGTGCAAGCGGCGCAGGCGCTCGACGTGTCCGCATGCGACGCGGCGACGTTTGAGCTCTATGGCCTGACGGCAGAAGAACAGCAAATAGCAAAAGGGAAGGCGAATGGCGCTTGATCTGGCGAACTACCGCGAGCAGGCGCGCGACGCGATCAAGGCGTTTTGGGGCAACCGGGAGGCGGCGGCGCGAAAGCAGGAAGAGACTGGCAACATCGACAGGGGAACGCGCGGCGCCGTGACCGCCGGCAACAACCTCAACGGCTTTCTGGCGTTGATGCAGAGCCTTGTCAGGGCCAATGGACTGCATGATGCGCAGATCCACATCGACAAGGGCCTCGTGGTTTTGCCAGGCTACTTCCGTCCCACGAAGCAATGGGATGTGGTCGTCATGCGCGGCAACCGCCTGGTCGCGGCGCTCGAGTTCAAGTCGCAAGTCGGCAGCTACGGGAACAACTACAACAACCGCACCGAAGAGGCCATCGGAGTCGCGCATTGCCTGTGGACCGCATGGCGCGAAGGCGCGCTTGGCGACCAGCCCCGGCCATTTCTTGGCTGGCTCATGGTGGTTGGCGATGAGGACGAATCGCGCCGCCCCATTCGGACCGCCCAGCCGCACTTCAACGTCTTTCCAGAGTGGCGCGATGCCTCGTACATCCAGCGCTACGACCAGCTTTGCCGGAGGCTTGTGAAGGAAGGGCTTTACGCCGCCGCCGCGCTGTTGGCCACGCCGCTGAACTCGGCCGAAACCGGCGCATACGCGGAGTTCTCTCCCCTCTCGGGCCTGGAATACTTTGTGACCACTTTCGCCGCGCACATTGCGGCAGAGGCCTCGCGGCCGCCGCCACCGGAGGTCACACCCCTCGTTCAGACTCATACCTGAATTGAAAAAAACTCTGTGCGCATGTCTTACCCAGAGCTCAGCCGCCTCTCAATGCGCACCAGCCTGCGCGCGCCGGCGGCGCTCGCGGCTATTTGCCAGGTGGGTGCGCATGGCGGCGCGCGCGGCGTCCGGGTCCTGGGCGACGATGGCGTCGTAGATGCTCTCGTGCTCGCCGTTGACCCGGCGCAGGTACTGCTTGCGTTCGTCGTCCGGGGCGTCGGTGGAATCGAGGCGCGCGCGCGGAATGATCATGCTGCCGAGCGTTCCCATGAGTTCTGCAAAGTGGCTGTTCTGCGTGGCGCGTGCGATCTCCAGGTGGAACTGGAAGTCTGCGGCCACGGCGTCGTGCCCCGCGTCCACCGCGGTCGTGAGGGCGTCGAGCGCCGCGCGCAGGGTCTGGATGTTCGCGGGCGTGCGGCGCTGCGCGGCGAGCGCGGCGGCTTCGGTTTCCACGCCGATGCGCAGTTCCAGCACGGCGATCACGTCGCGCAGGGTGCTGAACCGTTCGGGCGTGATCCGAAAGCCCGGCGCCTGTTCCAGGCCGAGCACAAAGGTGCCGATGCCGTGCCGCGTCTCCACCAGCCCGGAGGCTTGCAGTTTGGAGAGGGCCTCGCGCACCACCGTCCGGCTGACGCTGAACTCGGCCATGATCGCGGCCTCGGTGGGCAGTTTGTCGCCCAGTACCAGGCGGCCGTCGCGAATGCGCTCGCCCAGGGCATCGACCAGTTCCAGGGCCAGGGTGCGGGGCCTGCGGCGCGGCGCGGTGTCGGTGCTCATTTCCTGGTGTTATCCCTAGGCAGCAGCGGGGAGGAGACGGGGTACATTGCGGCGGAGTTGTACGATGACTGATGACATTTCAGCAATGCCAGCGCCACTGTAGCAAGAAGTTTTGGGATTGCCATGCCCTGCCACCCGACCCCGATCCGATTCCACCGTGTATTGCTCACCGGAGCCGCCGGCGGGCTTGGGCGCGTGCTGCGCACGCGGCTAAAGGCTTATTGCAGCGTGTTGCGCGTCTCGGACAGGGAGGCGCTTGGCTGCGCCGAGCCGGGCGAGGAGTTGTGCCCGGCGCAGCTGGAGGACGCGGGCGCCATGCTGCGCCTGCTCGAAGGGGTGCAGGCCGTGGTGCATCTGGGCGGCGTGTCCACCGAGCAGCCCTGGGAGCCGATTTTGCAGGCGAACATCGTCGGCGTGTACAACCTGTACGAGGCCGCGCGCAAGCAGGGGGTCGGGCGCGTGGTGTTTGCCAGTTCCAACCATGTGACCGGCTTCTACCGGCAGGACCAAGTGGTGGGCCCGGACGACCCGGTCCGCCCCGATGGCCTGTACGGCCTGTCCAAGGCGTTTGGCGAAAACCTCGCGCGGCTTTACTTCGACCGCTACGGCATCGAGAGCGTGTGCCTGCGCATCGGCTCGTCCCTTGCCGAGCCGCGCGATCGCCGCATGCTGGCCACCTGGATGAGCCACGACGATCTGGAGCGCCTGGTCGTGGCCAGCCTGACCGCGCCGCTGGTGGGGCATAGCACCCTCTACGGCATAAGCGACAACGCCGCCACCTGGTGGGACAACCGCCTGGCGCGCCATATCGGCTACCGCCCGCAGGACAGCTCGGAGCCGTTTCGCGCCCGGATCGAGGCCGCCGACCCGCACCCGGACATCAGCGATCCGGCCGTGATCTACCAGGGGGGTGCCTTCGTGCGCACCGGCCCGCCCGAATGAGCCCATGGATCTGCTGCTGTCGGACCACCGGGACCAGGTGGGCGAAAGCCCGGTATGGAGCGTCGCCGAGCAGGCGCTCTACTGGGTGGACATCGAAGGCCGTGCGCTGCGCCGCTGGTCGTTTCCGGACCGCCGGCTGTGCAGCTGGGAGGCGGGCGAACGCCTGGCCTGTCTGGGTCTGCACGCGGATGGCGGCCTGGTTGCCGGCATGGAAACCGGGGTGTTCCAGCTGCAACCCGGCGCCGACGGCAGCTTGGGCGCGCAGCGGCTCGCGGGCATCGGGCACCCCCGGCCCGCAATGCGTTTCAACGACGGCCGCTGCGACCGCCAGGGCCGATTCTGGGCGGGGACGATGCTGCGCGACACGGCGCTGGCGCAGCCCGCGGGCAGCCTGTATCGCATGGACCCGCGCGGCCTGTCGGCGCCGCTGGTGTCGGGCCTGGTCACGCCCAACGGGCTGGCCTTCAGCCCCGATGGCGCCACCATGTACCTCAGCGACAGCCACCCGGGCGTGCAGCGCATCTGGTCCATGCCGCTGCACGACGACGGCACGCCGGGGCCGCGCACGGTGTTTGCCGACATGCGCGCCCTGCCGGGGCGCCCGGATGGCGCGGCCATCGACGCCGAGGGCTGCTACTGGATCTGCGGCAACGACGCCGCCGTGCTGCACCGCTTCACGCCGCAGGGGCGCCTCGATCGCTCCCTTGCCGTGCCCACCAGCAAGCCGTCCATGTGCAGCTTTGGCGGCCCGGGGCTGGACCTGCTGTTCATCACCTCGATCCGCCCGGACCGGCCGCAGGGCGACGACGTGGCGCTCGGCGGCGCGGTCTTCGTGGCCCGCCCCGGGGTCTCGGGCCTGCCCGAAACCCCTTACCGATGCGCCTAGACAGAGCACGGAGAACCGGCGTTGCCCATGATTTCAACCCAGGAGACCCGCATGAAAATCCCCCCTCTGCCTGGCCGCGCGCTGCTGGCCGCCGGCATCGCGCTGGCCGGCGTCGGCCTGGCCGCCCAGGCCACCGAGTTTCGCTCGGCAGAAGCCCATCCGGACGACTACCCGACGACCCTGGCGGTCCGGCAAATGGGCGCAACGCTCAAGCGGCTGAGCAATGGAAAACACGGCATCCAGGTGTTCTCCGGCGGCAAGCTGGGCACCGAGAAGGACGCCATCGAGCAAACCAAGATCGGTGCCATCGCCATGACGCGCGTGAACGTCGCGCCCATGAACAACATCTGCGCCGCGACCATGGTTCCCACCATGCCCTTCCTGTTTCGCAGCATCGAACACATGCGCCGCGTGCTCGATGGCGCCATCGGCGAGGAAATCCTCAAAGACTGCGAAGCGCAGGGGTTCATTGCACTGGCTTTTTATGACAGCGGCTCGCGTTCCATTTACTCGGTGAAGAAGCCCTTGCAATCGCTGGCCGACGTCAAGGGCATGAAAATCCGCGTCCAGCAGTCCGACCTGTGGGTATCGCTGATCGAGGCCATGGGCGCGAACGCAACGCCCATGCCCTACGGCGAGGTGTACACCGCGCTCAAAACCGGCCTGGTCGATGCAGCAGAAAACAACTACCCGTCGTACGAAAGTTCGCGCCACTACGAGGTGGCGCGCTACTACGCCAAGACCGAGCACTCCATGGCCCCGGAAATCCTGCTGTTTTCCAAGCGCGTTTGGGACCGGCTGAGCGCACAGGACCAGCAGGCGATCCGCCAGGCGGCCAAGGAGTCCGTCCCCTACATGCGCAAGCTCTGGGACGAACGCGAGGAGAAATCCCTGGCCGCCGTGAAGGCCGGCGGTGCGCAGATCGTGGAAGTGGACAAGGCCTCCTTTCGCCGCGCCATGCAACCCGTCTACGACAAGTTCATCACCGATCCCAAGCTCAAGGATCTGGTCCGGCGCGCGCAGGACACCAAGTAGCCAGGAACGCGCCATGACGCTCTACACCAGCCTTTGCAAACGCCTGGCTTACGCCTGCATGTGGCTGGGCGTCGCGGGCATGGTTGCGCTGGTCTCGGCCGTGAGCTGGCAGGTCTTTGGCCGCTACGTGCTGAACAATACCCCGACCTGGGCGGAGAGCCTGGCCCTGCTCATGGTGCTGTGGGTCACCATGCTCGGCACGGCGGTCGCCGTGCGCGACGCCGGCCACATCGGCCTGGAGTCCATGCTGGTGCTGGCGTCCGCGCCGCTGCGCCGGCGCATGGAGTACCTGATCCACGCGCTGGTCCTGCTGTTCGGCCTTGCCATGGCCTGGAATTGCGCGGCGATGGCCGAATCCGTCTGGGCCTACCGCCTGCCCACGCTGCGCATTTCCGAGGGCTGGAAATACCTGCCCGCCGTCCTGTCCGGCGCCCTCATCGCGATGTTCTCGCTGGAACACATCATGGCCCTGGCCCAAGGGGTCGAAGTCGAGCCTGCCTGGAAATGATTCCATGACCACCGCACTCCTCATCCTCGCACTGGGCTTTACGGCATTGCTGCTGCTGGGCGTGCCCGTGGCTTTTTCCATGGGTCTCGCGGCCCTGGCCACGCTGCTCTACGAAGGGCTGCCGCTGGCTGTCGGCTTTCAGCAAATGATTTCCGGGATGGGCATTTTTTCCTTCCTGGCCATTCCCTTCTTCATCTTTGCCGGCGAACTCATGCTCCACGGCGGCGTTGCGGACAAGATCGTCGACTTCGCGCGCAGCCTGATCGGCCATGTGCGCGGCGGCCTGGGGATGAGCAACGTGCTCGCCTGCACCCTGTTCGGCGGGGTGTCGGGATCGCCCGGCGCAGACGTGTCCGCGATGGGCGCGGTCATGATCCCGATGATGAAAAAAGAGGGCTACCACGCGGACTACGCCGTCAACGTGACCACCCACGCGGCGCTGGTCGGCGCCCTGATGCCCACCAGCCACAACATGATCATCTACACGCTGGCAACCGGGGGCAAGGTATCGATTGCCGCGCTGATCCTGGCCGGTCTCCTGCCGGCGCTGATTCTGACCTTGAGCAACCTGGCCGCGACGTACCTGGTCGCGGTGCGCCGCGGCTACCCCGCGGGCAGCTTCCCGGGCTGGGCCATCGTGGGGCGCTCCTTTGCGGCCTCGGTACCGGGCCTGCTGGTGGTCGCGGTGATTCTGGTGGGCATCCTGAGCGGGGTCTTCACCGCCACCGAGTCTGCGGCGATCGCGGTGCTGTACACGCTGGTGCTCACCGTCTTCATCTACAAGACCCTGCGCCGGGAACATTTCCTGAAAGCCGCGACCAAGGCCGTCAAGACCACGGGAACCATCTTGCTGCTGATCGGCATCTCCTCCACCTTCGGCTACCTCATCAGCCTGTACGGCGTGGCCGAGCTCACCGGGCAAATGCTGACCACGCTGACCCACGAGCCCTGGCTCATCTTCCTGATGGTCAACGGCCTGCTGTTCGTGCTCGGCACCTTTCTGGACATGGCCGCGACGATTCTGTTGTGCACCCCCATCTTCCTGCCCATCTGCCAGCAATTCGGCATGGGTCCGGTGCAGTTCGGCATCGTCATGCTCGTCAACTGCGCCCTGGGCCTGAACACGCCCCCGGTGGGGACGGTGCAGTTCATCGGCTGCACCATTGGCGGCGTCTCCGTGGGGCACGTCATGCGGACCATCTGGCCCTTCTACGGCGCCATGATCGCCGCGCTGCTGCTCGTGACCTACGTGCCGGCTTTCTCGATG
>NZ_AFAL01000087.1 GCF_000193225.1 Verminephrobacter aporrectodeae subsp. tuberculatae At4
CGCGGTGGGGCGCGTGCCGAAGGCGCTCGTGGTGTTGACGTTGTACGTGATGGTGCTGGCGAGATTTCTTGTGCCTGGGCCACCTCCCGGGTTGCCCGCAAGGTCGATCACTGGGGCCTGAAGTATGGCGATGTTGACGTTGTTGAGTGTGACGGTGTTGGCCGTCGGGGCGGTGAGTGTGGCGGTCCAGGTGGTGCCGCCGTCGGTGGAGACCACGTTCGACACCGTGCCGCCATTGGTGTTCGCGTCAGTGCGCTGCGTGTCATTATTTGTTGCAGTGGTGTAGGGGATGATGCAACTGGCGTCGAACCCCGTCACCGCTTCGCTGAAGACAAAGGTGAGGGTGGCTGTTTCGCCGGCGCTGAGGGTGGTGTTCGTCGCCGCCGGCTTTCCGGGTGCGAAGGTGATGCTGGATGCCGTCAGCGTGGGCCCGAAGTAGTCCACGGTGTAGGTGGGGCCGTAGTGGTCCTCCGCCGGACCCCAGTTACCCGCGAGGTCCGTCAGGTGGCCCCTGTGCAAAATGATCTTGTTGCCGCCCTTTGGGCGCCCGTTGGAGTCGTTGACGTAGTTGTTCTGACTCAGTGTGGCGGTCCAGGTCTGACCTTCATCGTTGGTGCTCCAGGCGCTCAGAGTGCCCCGGACCGGCGAGCTGCTGTGCACCTCGACGTCGTCGTGGGTGAATTCGCGGACTTTTTCGGAAAAGCGGATGGTGACGATGGCGTCTCTGGAGTTCTCTCTCAGCGTCGTCTTGTCCATCGTGATCGTGGCGGTGGGCCGCTGGGTGTCGATGGCGTAGGTGTTGCTCGATTCCACCGTGCGTGTTCCGTTGGCCTGGAGGCCATCGCGATCGGTCACGCCGGTGAGGTCCACGCTGACTTTGTGGTCCTTCGAGGTATGGGTCCCCGGCGGGGCCGTCAGTGTGGCGGTCCAGGTGTTGCTATGGCCGTTGGCGTCGGGGTTGGTGGGGCGCGGAGCGGACAGCGTGCCCTTTCCTGCGGGCACCTGCAGGTTTCCGCTTCCCAAACCCTTGACCGGTTCGGAGAAGGTGAAGGTGACGGTGGTCGTGCTCTTGTCAATCGACAGCGTGCTGTCGCTGAACGTGATGGAACTGACGGGCAGCCGCGGGGGCGTGGTGTTGCCTGGTGGGGACAACAGGCCTTGGGCATGGGTCACGGGTTGTGCGTTGAAGCTTGCTGCCTGGTTGCCGGCAGCGTCCCGCACCCCACCGGATGCGGGCTTGGTGTAGCTGACGGTCACGGTCCCCTCCGTTGCGGCCACGGGGCGGCTCAGCGACAGCATCACGGTATTGTCCATTGCGCTCACCGAGGTGGCGAGGACGTTGACGGAGCCAGCGGCGGTGGTGACCGTAAAGAGGCTGGAGCTGAGTACTGTCCGGTCCAGGGTGTTGGCTTCCGTGTACGCAAGCTCCAGCACGTTGCCGAAGCCGATGAGCTTGGCGGTGTTGATCACCGGGGGCGTGGTGTCTGCTCCCGCAGGCGTGTAGTTGGTGACGGCCCATTCGCTGAAGTCCGGTGAGTCGTTGCCGGCAGCGTCCTGCACCACGGCGCCGGTTGCGGGCTTGGTGTAGCGGACGTGGAGCGTCTCCGTGCTGGTCACGGCGCGGTTGAGCGTGAGCGTGATGGTCTTGGCCGCCCCGTTCACCACGGCGCTGGTCACGGTGGTGGCGATGCTGCTCAGCACCCTGAAGCCTGCGTTGCCCGTGAGTGCTGTCTCGTCCAGGGTGTTGGATTCGAGGTACGTGAGCACCAGCTGGTTGCCGTTGACCGTGGCGTAGTAGATGAGCGGGGGCGTGGTGTCTGGCGCGGACGTCCGGGTGTTCACGGTGTAGTTGAGACTGGTGGCGTTGCCTGCGCCCGTGCGCTGTGCGTTATTGGTCACGCCGGCCAGGTTCACGCTGATGGTGTTGGTCGCGTCCTCGACGCCCGCCGTGGGCGTGAAGGTGGCGAACCAGGTGACGTTGTCGTTGGTGCGCAGCGTGCCGAGCGTGCCGTTGGCATTCGTGAGGTCTATGTCGGTGGCGTCAAAGTCGTGGACGCGCTCGCTGAAGAAGATGGTGACGGTGGTGGTCTCGCCCCTGGAGAGCGCGTCGTCGGCCAGCGTGATGGTCGCGGTGGGGCGCGTGCCGGAGGTGCGCGTGATGTCGACGTAGTAATCGATGTTGGAGAGCTGTCTTGAGCCTGGGACGACTGGGCTTCTGTGTGGGGCGCCTGCCAGGTTGCCCGCAGCGTCGAATATTCCGCTTATCAGTACACCTGTCTTGATCACCTGGTTGTTGGGTGGTATGGCGGGGGCCGTCGAGGCGGTGGCGGGGGGCGTCGGGGCGGTGAGTGTGGCAGTCCAGGTGGTGCCGCCGTCGGTGGAGACCACGTTCGACACCGTGCCGCCGTTGACGCCCGTGTCAGTTGTATCGGTGTAGAAGATTATGGAATTGGCGTTGAACCCCGTCACCGCTTCGTTGAAGACAAAGGTGAGGGTGGCTGTTTCGCCGGCGGTGAGGGTTTTGTCCGTCGCCGGCTTTCCGGGTGCGAAGGTGATGCTGGATGCCAGCAGCCTGGGCCCGGCGTAGTCCACGGTGTAGGTGGGGCCGTATTGGTCCTCCTCCGGACCCGAGTTGCCAAACGTGTCAAGCACGCTGTGCTTGCGCAAAACGATCCTGTTGCCGCCCACTGCGCGTGCGTGGAGGTCGTTGTAGTTGTTCGGAGTTAGTGTGGCGGTCCAGGTTTGACCCGCGACGTAGCTGCCATCCGAGCTCTGGTCGCCATGGACGGGGCGCAAGTTGCTCAGAGTGCCCTGGACCGGTGAGTCGCTGTGCACCGCGATGTCGTCGGTGGTGAAGCCACTGACGGGTTCGGAGAAGGTGATGGTGACGGTGGTTTCTCTGGCGTTCAGTCCCAGCATCGTGTCCATCGTGATCGTGGCGGTGGGCCGTTGGGTGTCGACTTTGTAGAAGTTACTCGATTCCACAATGCGTGTCGTGGCCTGGAGGCCATCGCGATCGGTCACGCCGGCGAGGTCCACGCTGATTTTGTGGCTCACCGAGCGGGCCCCCGATGGGGGGCCGTCAATGTGGCGGTCCAGACGGTGCTATGGCCGTTGGCGTCGGGGTCTGTGGGGCGCGGAGCGGACAGCGTGCCCGGTCCCCCACGCGACTGCCAGTGACTACTCGTGAAGTGCAGGTTTCCGCTTCCCAAACCCTTGACCGGTTCGGAGAAGGTGAAGGTGACGGTGATCGTTCTCTCGTTAAGCGTCAATTGGTCGCCGCTGAACGTGATGTCACGCGCGGCCAGCGAGGGGCGCTCGGTGCCGACGGTGTAGCTGTCGCTGTAGACGGAGTTGCTTCCTCCGGAGGAGTCCTGCAGGGTGTTGACGGAGTAGTTGTCGCTGTAGACGGGGTTGCTTCCTCCTGAGGAGTCCTGTCCCGCGTTGCCATGCAGGTCGCGCACTTGGCTGACGTTCAGGCCGATCTTGCAAGCTTCGGCGTTTGCCGTGTTGGCAGCGGGCGTGAAGGTGGCGGTCCAGGTGATGCCGTCGTCGGTGCTGGAGGGGTCGCTCAGCGTGCCGTGGGCATTGGAGAGGTCGAAGGCTGCCTTGACGCTTGCGCCGGTGACTTTCTCGTTGAAAACGAACTGGACCCTGGCGGTTTCGCCGGCTGCAAGGCTGGTGTCGTCGAGCGTGATGCTTGTGACCCGGGGGTTGACGGTATCGACGGAGAACCAATCGGATTGGGAGGTCCCTGAGCCCCCACGGCCGGCCCGATCCAGCAGATTGGCAAGGTCCATGCTGATGCGGCCGCCGGCGCTTTCCGTGTCGTCATTCGCACTCAGTGTGGCCCAGTAGTGACTTCCATCGATGGGGTCCCTGGTCAACCTGCTGGTCCAGCGGGTACCGGACGGCATGCTCGTGCAGTCGTCGGCGAGGACGAAACTCGACTGCAGCGGCTCCTCGTTGAACCTGAAATGCACGGTGGTCGATTCACCCTTGCCCAGCTTGTATTTGTCGGCCTGAATGCTGACGGAAGTGATGGTCATGGCGTTCTCCTGAAAGGTTGGTGTGCGGTTGCGGACTGGGGTTGCAGTTCCGGCTACGGGTTGGGGTTCCGCCGCGGAACGGCAGTGGATACGTAACAGAGGTGACGCGCATTTAATCACAGTTTTTTTCAGCTGCCCAGGTCCAGCCGCTCAATCCCTGTGCAGAGCAGGGCGCAGGCGGTGATCTCGTCCACTCCCTTGGGTATGGGCCAAGGGCCTGTGGCGCTCCCTCGCCATGCCCTTTGCGCGCGCTCATCCATTGCGTGCAGGGCCCTTTTGTTACACCGTGCCCGCTGTTTTTTTGCGTGAAATAGACGCGAATTTCTCCTTCCGTGCAGACCCGGGCCCACGGCCCAGCCGATCACCCAAAGCAAGGTTGAACCGGGGCGGCTTCGAGCAAAGCTACAACGCGCAGGCCGGCGTGGACACCGAGACCATGATGGTGATCACCCGGCATGTGAGCCAGGCACCCAACGACAAGCGCGAAGTCGTGCCCACGCTGGCGCAGATCCTGGCGTTGTCCGCAGTGCTGGGTAAGGTGCAGTCGCTGATCACGGACAATGGCTTTTGCAGCCAGGCCAACGTGATCGCGTGCATTGAGGCGAAGATCGAGCCACTGCTGGCGCTCAAGATGCTTTTCCGTTTTCTGAAGCGACCCAAGAAAGGAAATCGCATATGACCACCGCAACCACCCCCCTGGACCCCCGCGTCTCCGAGTTCGAGACGCAGCAGCAAGCTGACAGCTACGACCGCTGGTTCCGCGTCAAGGTGCAAGAAGCCATCGAGAGCGAGCGCCCGAGCCTGCCCCACGATGCCGCTATTGCGCGCGTGGACGCCCTGCTGGACGAGATGAGGGCCAAGCGTGCTGCCCATTGAGTGGTCGGACGAGGCCCAACTCGACTTGGCCGAAATCCAGTTCTACATCGAACAGTTCAACCCCGCAGCCGCCCAAGACCTGCGGCAGACCATCGAGCAGGGCGTGGAGCGGTTTCTCCCCCTCGTGCCGTTTGGCTTGCGTCCTGGCCGTGTGCGGGGGACGCGGGAATACGTGGTTCACCCGAACTACATCGTTGTCTATCGGGTAGAGCAGGCCCGCATCCATGTGCTGCGCGTGTTGCACGCCCGCCAAGAGTACCCATGAGCCTGGAACACGGCCGGTACGTTCAGGCGGCCACGTCCGCAGCATGCAGGGGGATGCGGTGCGGCCTGCCAGTTCTTTCGGGTTCAAGCCGCCCGCGGGGGGCGGGCAGGCTTGGGCACAGCAAGGCCGCTTGTCCAGGCCCTGTGTGCTGCGGCGTCAGAACCAGAGGCCGCCTGCCGCATCTGGCGTTTGCCCCATGAGGGACAAGGGCATGCGCGCTGCGGCTCCCGGGGCGGTGATGACGCCGTTGGCCAGGCCGTCGGCGTCGAACGGCCCGCCATCGGCGATCTCGAAGTCCAGCCGCAGCCGCCCGCCCTCGTGCGCCACCTTGCCGCCGTAGGGCGCGCTGCTCAGGTTGACCCAGTGGCCGGCGCTGTCCCGGGCCCAGTAGCCGTTCACGCCCAGCGCCGGGTCCAGATACAGGCTGAAGGTCTGGCTGCTGCGGCCCGTGGCCAGTGTTGCCTCCAGGCTGAGCAGTCCGAGGGGCATTTCCATCCCCTGGGGCAACTCGGCGGGGGCGTCTTCTTGCTCCAGGCGGGTGATGCGGGCGCCGCTGCTGTCCGGGTCCTGGCTGCCGTCCTGGCTGCCGGCTACCAGGGTCACGGGGGTGCTGCTGGCTGTGTCTGCGGGTTGGCTTGCTCCGGGGGGGCTGCTGAGCACAAGGCGGGTCGAACGCACCGCTGTCTGCGTGCTGTCCGGGGTGCTGTTGTCGTCGGTCGCGGGGGCTGCGCCAGCGGGGCTGGGGGTGCCGGGGGGCTGGTCTTCGCTGCTGCCGGGAACGCCGTCGCTGTCCCTGTCGTCCTGGGTGTTTTGGTTCGACGGGCCTTCCGGGGCCGGGGAGGGGGCTGGCGAATTCGAGGGGGTCAGCGGAGCCGACCGGGCTGACGCGGCCGAATCCTGTTCCTGTTGCGCGGGTGTGTAGTTGTTCACCGGTATGGCCGAGAAACTGGCCGCGTCGTTGCCGGCCACGTCCTGTATGGCGTTGGCATCGTTGCCGGTCGTGGGGTCGGTGTAGGCGACGGTCACCACCTGGCCATTGGCGACCGGGGTGGCCAGCTTCAATTTGACGGTCTTGTACTTCGCGGACACCGTGACGGTGGTGACGGCGGTGAGCACGTTATCGACGCGCACCACAAAGGCCGTTGCGGGCGGGATATGGGTTGCGTCCAAGTAGGTTTCTTCGGCGTAGCCGAGAGACAGCCAGTTGTCGCGCACCGTGGTCCAGTACACCACCGGGGCCCGGGTATCGATCTGGTAGTTGGCGCTATTTGCAAGGCCGGTGCCGGCGCGGCCTGCGGCGTTGGTCACGCCGGCAAGGTTTACGCCAATGGTGTTGCTGTCGTTCTCGACGTTGGCCGTGGGCGTGAAGGTGGCGGTCCAGGTTCTGCCATGGTCATGGGTCGCGGGTTCGCCGAGTGTGCCATTGGCATGGGTGAGCACGACGTCATCGCGCGTGAAGCCGGTGACGGGCTCGCCAAAGGCAAAGGTGACGGTGGTGCTTTCCCCTCCGGCCAGGCTGGGGTTGGCCAGCGTGATCGTGGCGGTCGGGCCTGCGGCGTTGGCAGGCCGGGTGTCCATGGAGTAGTTGGCGCTGATGGCGGTTTCGGTCCCGTCGTTGCGGGAGTCGTCTCTTACGCCGGCGAGGTTCACGCGGATGGCATTTGTCGGGGCGTAGACATTGGCCGTGGGCGTAAAGCTGGCTGTCCAGACCGTGCGGCCGGTGTTTTCCATGGGCGTGAGCGGGCTTAGCGTGCCATTGCTGCACACGATGTCGTCGGCATAAAACCCGGAGACGGGCTCGCTGAAACGGAAGGTGACGGTGGTGCTCTCGCCCGCGGTGAGCGCGCTGTCGGCCAGCGTGATGGTGGCCGTGGGGCGCACGGTGTCCACGTCGTAGATGGTACCGATGTAGATGAATGTGCTGCCGGTACCGGCATTGCCCGCGTCGTTGGTCACCCCGGCGAGGTTTACGCGGATGGTATTCGCCGGGGCGCTGGTGTTGGCCGTGGGCGTCAAGGTGGCTGTCCAACTCCTGCGGTCGGCGTTGGCCATGGGCGTGCTCAGCGTGCCGTTGGTGTACACGATGTCACTGATGTCAAAGCCGTTGACGGGCTCGCTGAATGTGAAGATGACGGTGCTGTGGTTGTGGGGCCAGCTCGTGGTGAGCTGGCGGTTGGACATAAAAATGGTGGCCCAGGGGCGGGTGGTGTCAACGGTGTAGTTGGCGCTGATGGCGCCGCCGGTACCGATGTTGCCCGCGGCGTCGCTCACACCGGCGAGGTTGACGCGGATGATATTTGTCACCTCGCGGACGTTGGCCCTGGGCGTCAAGGTGGCCGT
>NZ_AFAL01000086.1 GCF_000193225.1 Verminephrobacter aporrectodeae subsp. tuberculatae At4
GCCGTCCTGCCTCCGGATGTGCCGGTGTTTGCCGTCGGCGGAATCAGCGCCGACAACCTGGCGGAGTACCTCGCGGCAGGCTGCGCCGGCGCCGGCCTGGGGGGGGAGCTCTACCGCGCCGGACAGACGGTGCAGCGCACCAGGAGCCAGGCGCAGGCCTTCGTCCAGGCTTTCCAGGCTTTTCAAACGTCCCGGGAGACCCCGCCATGAAGATCACCCGACTCACGACCTACCGCGTGCCGCCGCGGTGGATGTTTCTGCGCGTCGAGACCGACGAGGGCCTGATCGGTTGGGGCGAGCCCGTGGTCGAAGGCCATGCACACGCGGTTCAGGCAGCGGTGCACGAACTCGAGCCCTACCTGATCGGACAGGACCCGGCGCGCATCAACGACCTCTGGCAGCTGATGTACCGCGCGGGGTTTTACCGGGGCGGTGCAGTCTTCATGAGCGCCATCGCCGGCGTCGATCAGGCGCTCTGGGACATCAAGGGCAAGGCGTTGGGGGTGCCGGTCTACCAGCTGCTCGGGGGCTTGGTGCGCGAGCGCATGCGGACCTATGGCTGGGTCGGCGGTGACCGCCCGTCCGACGTGATCAACGCCATCCGGCAGCGGGTCGATGCCGGCTTCAGCCACTTCAAGCTCAACGGCTGCGAGGAGATGGGCTTGATCGATTCGTCCCGTGCGGTCGATACCGCCGTCGCACGGGTCGCGGAAATTCGGGCCGCGTTCGGCAACGCGGTGGAGTTCGGGCTGGACTTTCATGGCCGGGTATCGGTGCCCATGGCGGCCGTGCTGATCAAGGAGCTCGAGCCCTTGCGCCCGCTATTCATCGAAGAACCGGTGCTCGCCGAGCAGGCCGAGCATTACCCGAAGCTGGCCGCCAAAACGCATCTGCCCCTGGCGGCGGGCGAGCGCATGTACTCGCGCTTCGAGTTCAAGCGGGTGCTTGCCGCCGGCGGGATCGCCATCTTGCAGCCGGATTTGTCGCACGCCGGCGGCATCACCGAATGCATCAAGATCGCCGCGATGGCCGAGGCCCATGATGTCGCGATTGCGCCGCATTGCCCGCTGGGGCCGATTGCGCTCGCGTCCTGCCTGCACGTTGACTTCGTGAGTTGGAACGCCACGCTGCAGGAACACAGCATGGGCATCCACTACAACCAGGGCGGCGAGGTGCTCGATTACGTCCTGAACAAGGAGGACTTCCGGCTGGACAAGGGTTTCATCGCGCCGAACACCCGGCCGGGACTGGGCGTCGAGATCAACGAGGAACTGGTGCGGGAACGCAGCCGCGATTGCCCCGACTGGCGCAACCCGGTGTGGCGGCACGCGGACGGCAGCGTGGCCGAATGGTAGGAGGGGGTGGTGCGCTCAGGCCGCGAGCCAGCCCAGCAAGCGCTGCAAGGCATGGCGCACGGTGGCTGCGCGCACGCTGGCGCGGTCGCCGCTGAAGTGCTGCATCTCGCTGTGCGTCACGCCGTCCACGCACCAGCCAAACCACACGCTGCCGACCGGCTTGGCGTCGCTGCCGCCCGTGGGGCCGGCGACTCCGGTCACGGCCAGACTGAGCTGCGCGCGCGAGTGCGCCAAGGCGCCCTCGGCCATGGCGCGGGCCACGGCCTCGCTCACGGCGCCGTGCGCCCCGATCAGCCCGGCGGGAACGCCCAGCATCTCGGTCTTGGCCACGTTCGAGTAGGTCACGAAGCCGCGCTCAAACCACTGACTGGAGCCCGCCAGATCGGTGCAGGCTGCGGCGATCATGCCGCCTGTGCAACTCTCGGCGCTCGCGAGCATGTGGCCGCGTTGCAGCAAGCGCCGGGAAATCTGCGCCAGATCGGCTTGCGGCAACCGGGCCGGCGGTGCACTGTTCGATGCCGCGCGCGCAGCCATCAGAAGAACCTCCACAGCGCAATCACCAGCAGGGTGCAGAAGGCGGCCACGAAGTCGTCGAACAAGATGCCCCAGCCGCCGCGCCAGCCCAGGCCCTTGAAGTGTTCGTCGGCCCAGCCCACGGGGCCCGGCTTGGCCGCGTCGAAGAAGCGAAACAGCGCAAACGCCGTGAGCTGACCCCAAAACCCCATGGGCATGGCCAGCCACAGCACGAGCCAGAAGGCCAGCACCTCGTCCCACACGACGCAGCCGGGGTCGGCAATGCGCAGGTTGCGCGCGGTGGTGGTGCAGGCCCACCAGCCCACTGCCGTGCCCGCAAGAATCAGCAGGCCGATGTGCAGGGGCGAGAGCCACTGCTGCAGCGCCAGGTACGCCAGCCAGGCCCATAGCGTGCCCACGGTGCCGGGCGCCACATGCGACAGCCCCGCGCCAAAACCCAGCGCAATCAAATGCGCCGGGTGGGCGAACAGGAAACGCACGCCGGGGTGCAGGGCCAACAGGGGTTCAGTTTTTCTCATCGATGGGCGGGTGGGTCTTGCGTGGATCGACGATAGCATGGCACGCGCCGAAAGGGAGGCCCTTCAGAGACTGGACGCGGGTTCGGGCAGCGGTGCGGGCGGCTTGTGGCCCTGGGCTGCGGCATCGGCTTGCGACTTCTCCACCCGCGCACGGCGACTCTCCGCTGCCGCGAGTGCCTCCGCGTGGCGCGCGCGTGCCTTGGCGGCACGGTCCGCGCGGGCGGCGCTGCTGGCCCGTGCCGGCGCCGCCCGGCTGCGCCCTTGCTGCGCGGCATGCTGGCGTTGCGCACGGGGCGGGTCTGCCGAGGCCATCTGCGTGGCGCCGGTCTCCTCCTGGTCGGCGGGCGTGGCATCAGGCTTTGCCTCGATGGAGCGCAAGCGCTTGGCCGCTTTTTGTCTGCGCTCGACGGCACGGAGCTCCAGTTCCTGCGCGCGCAGGCGGTCCCGGGCTTCGCGCGCCCGGGTGCGGACGTCGCGCAGGCAGTCTTCGACGGCGAAGCGCTGGTAGCACTGCGCCTGCTCATCCTGTGGGCGCTCGGTGGCGGGGGCCTGGGGCCCGTGCTGCTCCACGTGGTGCCGCGCCGCTGCGGACTGCACGCAGGCGCAGGAGAGCAGGCAGAGCGCCAGACGCTGCCAGCTCATGTCAGGCCCGTATCGACCGTGCGCCGCCCGAGCGCCAGAAAGGCCCCGGACTGCATCTCGTTGAGCCGCGATACCGTGCGGGGAAACTCGTGCGCCAGCGGACCTTCGGTGTAGAGCTGCCCGGGTGCAACGGCGGCTGACAGGATCAGCGTCACGCGGCGGTCGTAGAGCACGTCCACGAGCCAGGTAAAGCGCCGCGCGGGGGAGGCCATGTTCACCGACATCTGCGGAACACCGGAGAGCAGAACGGTGTGGAACTGCGTGGCAATTTCCAGGTAGTCGTTTTGTGAGCGGGGGCCGCCGCACAGGGTCTCGAAGTCGAACCAGACCACCCCCCCGGCCTTGCGCCGGGCGCGGATCGCGCGCGCCTCGATGCGCAGCACGGGGTCCTCGTCGGGCACCTCCGCGAGCCGGTCGAAGGCCCGGCCCATCTCGGCGTCCGCCTGCGGGCCCAGGGGGCTGTGGTACAGGCTGAGCTGCTCCAGCGTGCGCTGGCGATAGTCGGTGCCGTTGTCCATATGCACCACCTCCAGGCGGTCGTTGAGCAGCGCAATCGCGCCCAGGATGCGGTCGCGGTGCAGGCCGTCGGGGTAGAGTTCGTCGGGCCGGAAGTTGGAGGTGGTGACGAAACCCACGCCGTTGTCGAACAGCGCCACCAGCAGGCGGTGCAGGATCAGGGCGTCGGTGACGTCGGCGATGTGGAATTCGTCGAAGCAGATGAGCTTGTAGCGCTTGGCGATGCGCCCGCCCAGCGCATCCAGCGGGTTCACCGTGCCCTGCAGCCCGGCCAGCTCGCGGTGCACTTCGCGCATGAATTCGTGGAAATGCAGACGCAGCTTGCGCTTCAAGGGCACGGCGTGGAAGAAGCAGTCCATGAGGAAGCTCTTGCCGCAGCCCACACCGCCGTACAGGTACACGCCGCGCACGAGGTCGGGGCGGTGGATCAGCTTGCGCAGCGCGTTCGAGCGCCGCGCCTTGTACGCGGCCCAGTCGTCGGCGCAGCGCTGCAGGGCGTCCACGGCGCGCAGCTGGGCGGGGTCGCTCTGGTAGCCCCTGGCGGCCAGCGCGGCCAGATAGGCCTGTTTCACGGTCACGGCGGGGGGCTTCGAGGGGCTCGTCAGGGCAGGCCGGTTTGCATGCGCCGCCGTCAGAAGTTCAGCGCGCGCTTGTCAACGGCCAGGGCCGCTTCCTTGGTGGCCTCGCTCAGCGAGGGGTGCGCGTGGCAGATGCGCGCGATGTCTTCGCTGCTGGCCCTGAATTCCATGGCCACGACGGCCTCGGCAATGAGCTCGCTGGCCTGCGGGCCCACGATGTGCACGCCCAGGATTTCATCCGTCGCGGCGTCGGCGAGCATTTTCACCATGCCGCCGGTGTCGCCCAGCGCGCGCGCGCGGCCATTCGCGAGGAAGGGGAAGCTGCCGGCCCGGTACGGGACCCCGTCGGTCTTGAGCTGCTGCTCGGTGCGCCCCACCCAGGCGATCTCGGGGTGGGTGTAGATGACCCAGGGGATGGTGTGGAAGTTCACGTGGCCCCGCTGGCCGGCGATGCGCTCGGCGACGGCGACGCCTTCTTCCTCGGCCTTGTGCGCGAGCATCGGGCCGCGCACCACGTCGCCCACCGCCCAGACGCCGGGCCGGTTGGTCCTGCAGTCGGCGTCGACCACGATGGCGCCGCGCTCGTCGAGTTGCAGGCCCACGGCCTCGGTGTTCAGGCCCTGGGTGTTCGGCACGCGGCCGATGGAGACGATGAGCTGGTCCACGTCCAGCGCCTGGGCCTCGCCCCGGGCGTCGGTGTAGGCGAGGTGCAGGCCCTTCTTGCCGCTCTCGATCGCGCCGATCCGTACACCCAGTTCGATCCGCAGTCCCTGCTTGTCGAAGGCCTTGCGGGCTTCCCGGGCGATCTGTTCGTCAACGCTGCCCAGGAACGTGGGCAGCGCTTCGAGGAGGGTCACCTGCGCACCCAGGCGGCGCCATATGGAGCCCATTTCCAGGCCGATCACCCCCGCGCCGATGAGGCCAAGCCGCTTGGGCACGGCGCCGATGCGCAGGGCGCCGTCGTTGGACAGCACCCGTTTTTCGTCGAACGGCGTGCCGGGCAGCGCGCGCGCGCTCGATCCCGTGGCGACGATGATCTGCGCGCCGATCAACGTTTCCTGGGCGGCAGCACCGCTCACCCGGATCTCATGGCCGCCCTCGACGGCCTGCACGAACGCGCCGTGGCCGTGGAGGAAGCGGACCTTGTTTTTCTTGAACAGGTGCAGGATGCCTTCGTTGTTCTGCCGGACCACGGTGTCCTTGCGCGCCAGCATCCTGGCCAGGTCCATCTGCACGCCGCCGGTGTCGATGCCGTGCTCGGCAAAGTGTTTGCCGGCCAGCTCGAAATACTCCGACGACTGCAGCAGTGCCTTCGAGGGAATGCAGCCCACGTTCGTGCAGGTGCCGCCGGGGGCGGGGTCGCCCTGGGCGTTCTGCCACCCGTCGATACAGGCCACTTGCAGGCCCAGCTGGGCCGCGCGGATGGCGGCGACGTAGCCACCGGGGCCGGCGCCGATGACGATCACATCGAAACGTTTGCTCATGGGGAAATTCCGTTCGGTCTTGCAGAAAGGTCCGCCGGCGGCCCGGGCCGGGCCGTGTGGGGGACAGTGTTCCAGGCGATCGGCCGTGTCAGAGGTCGAACAGCAGGCGCGCGGGGTCTTCCAGCGCCTCCTTCATCGCCACCAGCCCGAGCACGGCTTCGCGGCCGTCGATGATGCGGTGGTCGTAGGACATGGCCAGGTAGTTCATCGGGCGGATGACGATCTGGCCGCCCTCGACCACGGCGCGGTCCTTGGTCGCGTGCACGCCCAGAATCGCCGACTGTGGCGGGTTGATGATGGGCGTGGACAGCATGGAGCCGAAGGTGCCGCCGTTGGAGATGGAGAAGGTGCCGCCGCTCATTTCCTCGATCCCCAGCTTGCCGTCCCTGGCCTTCTGGCCGAACTCGGCAATCTTCTTCTCGATGTCGGCAAAGCCCATCTGGTCGGCGTTGCGCAGGATGGGAACCACCAGGCCACGCGGCGAGCCCACGGCGATGCCGATGTCGAAGTAGCCGTGGTAGACGATGTCGTTGCCATCGACCGCCGCGTTCAGCATCGGGTATTTCTTGAGCGCGTGCACTGCGGCCTTCACGAAGAAGCTCATGAAACCGAGCTTCACGCCATGCTCCTTGGTGAATGCGTCCTGGAACTTCTTGCGCATGTCCATCACCGGAGCCATGTTCACCTCATTGAAGGTGGTCAGGATGGCGTTCGTGGTCTGCGATTGCAGCAGGCGCTCGGCGACGCGGGCGCGCAGGCGGCTCATGGGAACGCGCTGCTCGGGGCGCTCGCCCAGGTCCGGCGGGGACGCGGGGGGCGACACCTGCGGCAGCGCCTTGGCAGGCAGGCCCGTGGGGGAGGGGATGGTCGCCGCCGCAGTCGCAGCGCCGGCCACGGCGGCGAGCACGTCGCCCTTGGTCACGCGGCCGTCCCGGCCCGTTCCCGGAACCGACGCGGCGGACCGATTGTTTTCCGCGAGCAGCTTGGCGGCGGCGGGCATGGCCACGCCGGCTTTTGACGCGCCGGCTGCGGCTGGCGCTGGCGCAGGGGCTGCCACGGGCGCTGGCTCAGGCGTGGCAGGGGCTGCGCTCGCCCGGCCCTCGGTATCGATGCGGGCAATGGGCTGCTCGGCGAGCACGGTGGCGCCGTCGCCCTGCAGGATGGCGGCGAGCACGCCCGCCGCAGGCGCGGGCACTTCCAGAACGACCTTGTCGGTTTCGATCTCGATCAGCAACTCGTCCACGGCCACGGCCTCGCCGACCTTTTTCTTCCACGTCAGCAGGGTGGCTTCGGCCACCGATTCGGACAGTTGGGGGACCTTGACTTCCACG
>NZ_AFAL01000085.1 GCF_000193225.1 Verminephrobacter aporrectodeae subsp. tuberculatae At4
GCGCGGGGCCGCGTGATCCACTGCGGGCGGCAACTGGCGACGGCCGAGGCGCGTCTGGAGGGGCCCGACGGCACGCTGTACGCGCACGCCACCACCACGTGCCTGGTCTTCAGCCTGCCGGGGCAGTCATGAAATTCCTGCACACGATGCTGCGCGTGGGCGACCTTCAGCGCGCGATTGATTTCTACACCCAGGTGCTGGGCATGCAGCTGCTGCGCCGCTCGGAAAACCCCGAGTACAAGTACTCGCTGGCCTTTCTGGGTTTTGCCGGCGGCAACCCCGGCCAGGCCGAGATCGAACTGACCTGGAACTGGGGCGTGCACGACTACGAACACGGCAACGCCTACGGCCACATTGCGCTGGGCGTTCCCGACGTCTACGCCGCGTGCGAGAAGATCCAGGCCGCCGGCGGCAAGGTGACGCGCGCGGCGGGGCCCGTCCGGGGCGGCCGCACGGTGATCGCGTTCGTGGTGGACCCCGACGGCTACCAGATCGAATTGGTCGAGCGCGCCGAAACTGCGGCTGGCCAGAACTGATTCCGCCGCGTCCGGTATGCCCCGCAGCGTGCTGACCGGTCTGAGCCTTGCCGGCCTGTGCGCGACCTTTGTCGGCAACGGAATAGGGCGCTTTGCCTATATCGCGCTGATGCCCGCGCTGATCCAGGCCGGCTGGTTTTCCAAGAGCGATGCCTCGTATCTGGGTGCGGCAACGCTGGTGGGGTATCTGCTCGGCGCTCCGATGTCCGGCATGCTGCTGCGCCACTATCGGGTCGGCAGCGTGCTGCGTGGGGCCATGCTCGCGTGCTCGCTGAGCTATCTGGCCTGCGCCCTCCTGGGCGCGGCGATGCCCTGGTACTACTTTTGGCGCGCCATGGCCGGATTCGGGGGCGCGATCCTGATGGTGCTGGCCGCCCCCGCGGTGCTGCCGCAGCACAGTCCTGCCGTGCGCGGGCGGGTGAGCGGGGTGGTGTTTTCCGGCATTGGTCTGGGCGCAGCGGCCTCCGGGTTGCTGATCCCCCTGCTCGTGCCCTGGGGCATTGCCAGCGCCTGGCTGGGCATGGGAAGCATCTGCCTGGTATTGACGCTGCTGACCTGGCGCCAGTGGGCGCCGGATGCGCCGCTGCACCCGGCGGATGCGCAGGCGCAGCCGCTGCCGGCCGAGCGACGCGTGGCGGTCGGCCTCCTCCTCGCGGCCTACACGCTGGACGCGGTGGGCTACCTGCCGCACACCCTGTTTTGGGTCGATTACACCGTGCGCGAACTCCAAATGCCCTTGGCGACGGGGGGCTTCCTTTGGGCCCTGTTCGGCGTGGGTGCGGCGATCGGTCCCTTGCTGGCCGGAAAGCTGGGCGATGTTTTCGGCTTCAAGCGCTGCCTGATCGCATGCTTTCTGCTCAAGTCCCTGGGGGTTGCATTGCCGCTGTTCGGCAGCGATGTGCTGACGCTGTGTGCCTCGTCCATCCTGGTGGGCATGCTCACTCCCGGGATCGTCATGCTGGTGTCCACCTGCACGCTGGACTGCGTGGGTGCAAGGCAGCATCGCAGGGTCTGGGGCGCAATGACTTTCAGCTTCGCTGCCGCGCAGGCCGCGGGAGGCTACCTCATGGCGTTCGTTGCCGCCAACGGGCAATCGTATCGACCGCTGTTTCTTGTCAGCGCCTGCGCCCTGCTGTGCTCCGTGCCGTGCATCGCGTGCATTCGTGTGCAGCCCGCAGCAAAGGCTTGAGCAAATTCCATCGGAGCACCGGTGAACGCTGCCCGCAATGCATCAAGTGCGTACATGGCCTGGAAAGCCAGCGCCGAGGAACTGGTTGGAAGGATGGAAACAGGATGACCGGGCGAACTGATATTTTCTTTGACACATCCTTGCCGACCTCTGTCGAGAGGGCCCCGGTCTGCCGTCAACAATCCACCACCGTCAGCTTGGCTATCGACAGCACCAGCCACTTGGTCCCGTGCCGGGGAAAGTGCACCTGGGTGCGCGCGTCGTCGCCCCGGCCTTCGACGCTCAGCACCTGGCCTTCTCCGAACCGGTTGTGGAACACGGCCATGCCGGCGCGCAGGCCCTGCGCTGGCGCCGCTTCCTGCAACACGGCGGGCGGGCTGGAAGGGGTTTTGGATTGGAAGCCGAACGGGTCTTTTGCGCTGGAAGAATACCCATTCAGCGCGCCGGAATCAGGAATGCCCCAGCCCCGCGGCCTGGACGTGATCCACTTGAGCGCCCCCTCGGGCAGTTCATCGAAGAAACGGCTTGGGGCGTTGTAGCGGGTCTTGCCGTGCAGCAAGCGGGTGTGCGCGCGGCTCAGGTACAGCCGCTTGCGCGCACGGGTGATGGCGACGTACATCAGGCGGCGCTCTTCCTCCAGCGCATCGCGCGCGTTGGCCGAGTTCTCGTGCGGGAACAGGCCCTCTTCCATGCCTCCGATGAACACGCCGTCAAACTCCAGGCCCTTGCTGGCGTGTACGGTCATGAGTTGCACGGCGTCCTGCCCGGTCCGGGCCTGGTTGTCACCCGCCTCGAGCGCGGCGTGGCTCAGGAAGGCCGCCAGGGGCGAGAGGGTTTCGACCGTATCGCCGTCGGGCATCCGCGCAGGCGGCTCGTCGGGCGCCGGGGAATCCGGGTCCAGCCCCTGGCTTGCCGGGCTTTGCGTGGGCAGGGCCACGGCGTCGCGGCCAAGGCCCTCCTGCATGGCAAAGCTTTCGGCCGCGTTCACCAACTCTTGCAGGTTCTCGATGCGGTCGGCGCCTTCCTTTTCGCTGCGAAAGTGCTCCAGCAGCCCCGTCGATTCGAGCATCTGCTCGACGATTTCGCGCAGGCTCAGGCCCTGCGTCTGCGCGCGCAGGGCGCGCACCATGGCCACGAAGGCGGCCAAGTTCGCGCCCGCCTTGCCGGCAACGGCGCCCACGCCGTCGTGCAGCGAGCAGCCTGCGGTGCGCGCGGTGTCTTGCAGCAGTTCGACGCTGCGCGCGCCGATGCCGCGCGGCGGAAAGTTCAGCACGCGCAGGAAGCTGGTGTCGTCGTGGGGGTTCTCCAGCAGCCGCAGGTAGGCCAGCGCGTGCTTGATTTCGGCGCGCTCAAAGAAGCGCAGGCCGCCGTACACCCGGTAGGGCATGCCGGCGTTGAACAACGCCGATTCGATGACCCGGCTCTGCGCGTTGCTGCGGTAGAGCACGGCGATTTCCATGCGCTCGAAACCGTTGTGCTGCACCAGTTGCCCGATCTCCTCGACCATCCAGCGCGCCTCTTGCGTGTCCGTTTCGGCCTCGTACACGCGCACCGGCTCGCCGGGGCCCTGCACGGTGCGCAGGTTCTTTCCCAGGCGCTGGCTGTTGTGGCTGATGAGGGCATTCGCAGAGTCGAGGATGTTGCTGTGGCTGCGGTAGTTCTGCTCCAGCTTGATCTGCTGGCGCACGTCGAACTCGCGCACGAAATCGGTCATATTGCCCACTCGCGCACCGCGAAAGGCGTAGATGCTCTGGTCGTCGTCGCCCACGGCGATGACGCTGCCGCGCGCCTGCAAGCGCCCGTCCACCGTGTCGCCCGCGAACTGCTTGAGCCAGGCGTATTGCAGCTTGCTGGTGTCCTGGAACTCGTCCACCAGGATGTGCGCAAAGCGCTGCTGGTAATGCGTGCGGATGGCGGCGTTGTCGCGCAGCAGCTCGTGGCTGCGCAGCATCAGTTCGCCGAAATCGACCACGCCTTCGCGCTGGCATTGCTCTTCGTAGAGCTGGTAGATCTCGGTTTTCTTGCGTGCATCGCTGTCGTGCGCCGGTACGCTGCCCGGGCGCAGACCCTCCTCCTTGCAGCCCGAGATGAAGTACGCCAGTTGCTTGGGGGGAAAGCGCTCGTCGTCCACGGCGTACTGCTTGCACAGGCGCTTGACGGCCGAGAGCTGATCCTGCGTGTCCAGGATCTGGAACGCCTGCGGCAGGCCCGCGGCCCTGTGGTGCGCACGCAGCAGGCGGTTGCACAGGCCGTGGAAGGTGCCGATCCACATGCCGCGCACATTCAGCGGCAGCATGGCCGACAGGCGCGTCACCATCTCCTTGGCGGCCTTGTTCGTGAAGGTGACGGCCAGGACGCCGCCGGGCGTGGCGTAGCCGTTTTGCAGCAGCCAGGCGATGCGCGTGGTGAGCACGCGCGTCTTGCCCGATCCCGCACCTGCGAGGATGAGCGCGTGGCCGGCGGGCAGTGTGACGGCGGCAAGCTGTTCGGAATTCAAATGCGCCAGCAGGGGCGAAGCGGCCAAGTGCGCCAGAGCCTGCGGCGCACCCGAGGGCGGGTCTTGTGGAAACATCCGCGCATTGTAGAAAGCCGCCCGGCCGCCCTCCCTGCGGCCAGGCCGCGTGGAAATTGCGCCGGGTGTGCTGCCCCAGCGACGGGGGCCCTCGGTAGAATCGCGCCCGGCCCGGGTTTCTTGCGCTCCGGTGTGCCTGCGCACCGCTTCGGCGCGGCCGCAAATCGTTTTGCCGCACCCCTCTACGAGGCTTGGGATCCGCATGGAAATCTTCGACTACGACAATATTCTCTTGCTGCCGCGCAAATGCCGCGTGGCAAGCCGTTCGGAATGCGACACCAGCGTGGAACTGGGCAGCCGGTCGTTTCGCATCCCCGTGGTGCCGTCGAACATGAAAACGGTGGTGGACGAAAAAATCTGTACCTGGCTGGCGCACAACGGCTACTTCTACGCCATGCACCGG
Source organism: Verminephrobacter aporrectodeae subsp. tuberculatae At4 (assembly GCF_000193225.1). Taxonomy (GTDB): domain Bacteria; phylum Pseudomonadota; class Gammaproteobacteria; order Burkholderiales; family Burkholderiaceae_C; genus Acidovorax; species Acidovorax aporrectodeae. Next base: position 4,701 of record NZ_AFAL01000085.1, read on the forward strand.
TTCGGCTTGGACAACGTCCGGTTCGTGCGCGACATGCAGGCCAAGGGCTGCTACGCGTCGATCTCGCTGGGCGTCAAGCGCTCCGATTACGACACGGTCGATGCGTTGGTGGCGCAGGGCCTGGCGCCCGAATACGTCAGCATCGACATCGCCCATGGCCATGCCGACAGCGTGAGGAACATGATCGAGCACCTCAAGGCCCGGCTGCCCCGGGCGTTCGTCATTGCCGGCAACGTGGCCACGCCCGAGGCCGTGATCGACCTGGAAAACTGGGGTGCCGACGCCACCAAGGTGGGCGTGGGCCCCGGCAAGGTATGCATTACCCAGCTCAAGACCGGCTTTGGCACGGGGGGCTGGCAGTTGTCGGCGCTCAAATGGTGCGCGCGCGTGGCGACCCGGCCGATCATTGCCGACGGCGGAATCCGCAGCCATGGCGACATTGCCAAGAGCATCCGCTTCGGGGCCAGCATGGTGATGATCGGCTCGCTGTTTGCGGGCCACGAGGAGTCGCCGGGCCAGACCGTCGAGGTCGGCGGCGCGCGGTTCAAGGAGTACTACGGCTCGGCCAGCGACTACAACAAGGGTGAGTATCGGCACGTCGAAGGCAAGCGCATCCTCGAACCCGTCAAGGGCCGGCTCGCCGACACGCTGGTGGAAATGGAGCAGGACCTGCAAAGCTCGATCAGCTACGCCGGCGGCAAGCGGCTGATGGATGTCCGCAAGGTGAACTATGTGATCCTGGGCGGCGACAACGCGGGCGAGCACCTGCTGATGTGAGCCGCTCCCCGACAAGATGCACGACGCCATGGCCAATACACCGGAGACATCGCAGACACCGCTGCGCCTCGCCGTCCTCGGCACGGGCCTGATGGGGCAGCCCATGGCACGCCGCCTGTGCGCGGCCGGGCACCGGGTGCACGTCTGGAACCGCACCCGGGCCAAGGCCGAACCCCTGGCTGCGTTCGGCGCCACCGTGCACGCCACCCCGGCGCAAGCGGTCCGGGACGCCGACATCGTGCTCAGCCTGCTCGAAAACGGCCCGGTGGTCGGGCACGTGCTGTTCGAGCTGGCCGCGGCCCAGGCCATGCGCAGCGCGGCCTTGTTCATGGACATGGCGTCCATCGGGCCGCGCGAGGCCCGCGAGCATGCGGCCCGCCTGCAGGAGATGGGCTTGGCGCACCTGGACGCGCCGGTATCGGGCGGGACCGTGGGCGCAGAGGCCGGAACCCTGGCCATCATGGTCGGCGGCCGCACACAGGACTTCCTGCGCGCGCAGCCGGTATTTGCCAGCCTGGGCCGCGCCACGCACGTGGGGTCGCATGGCGCAGGCCAGATCGCCAAGCTCGCCAACCAGATGATCGTGGGCATCACCATTGGCGCGGTCGCAGAGGCACTGCTGTTTGCCGCCAAGGGTGGGGCGGACATGGCCCGGGTCCGCGAGGCCATCGGTGGCGGGTTTGCCGAGAGCCGCATCCTGCAACTGCATGGTCAGCGCATGGTGGAACGCGACTTCGCCCCGCGCGGGCGCATGGCGGTGCAACTCAAGGACCTGCGCAACGCACTCGCCACGGCGCGGGAGATTGGCTTCGACGCCCCCATCACCGCCGTTCTCGACGCCCTGTACGCGCAAGGCGTGGAGCACGGCCTGGGTGAACTCGACCACAGCGGCCTGTTCGTCGAACTGGCCCGCCGCAATGCCTTGCAGTGACTTTGCGCGGTGCTTGCGGGCCGCAGGAGAGTTGGGGCATAATTCGCCCCTCCGCAGGAATGCGGACCCAGATTTGGGTTCTTAGCTCAGTTGGTAGAGCAGCGGACTCTTAATCCGTAGGTCGAGTGTTCGAGCCACTCAGGACCCACCAAATCACCCCAAACCCCATGGGGAAAAAAGCCTGCCGCAAAAGCAGGCTTTTTTTTGGCTGCCCGTGGCGACCGGTGGGAATGCGCCACGATGGATCTTGCGCGTACCCTGCGGCCCAGGATTCATGCAACAACGCCCGTTGCATCGATTGCGCAGAAACGCTCAAGAGCTGCGATTTGATAATCGCGGGGCACTGGCATTGCCATGGAGATGCCGGGGTTTGATTCCTGAACCCCTTGGCTTTGGTGCGGCAGCAATCATCCCCACTGAAAGGTTTCCTCTTCTCTGCCGGTCCACATGGGATTGGTCGGCCCAATAAACATTCTTCCCTCGCTGCCAAGTACGGTTAGCCGCGTGATTTTATACCTCTTCCAGAGCGCAAACCACTTGTCCGGAGTGTGCGCGTTGGCATGACGCGCCCATCCCTCTCCATGGAACCCTCCGTATATATCGTAGTAAGGCGTATCCTGGGTTTCTCCGGTTTGAACATCTACGAGGCGCAAGGAGATTTTTTTGACTTCATCCGGTCCAAAATCCCAAAGACACCTGTAAAGATATTCTCCTGCCCTGAACTTCAAAGTGATCGCGTAATTTGGATCCAAGTCCGTGTATGTAAAGAGCAGCTGAATGCCCACCCCGGATTCTGCATAAGCATACGTGTTGTCCAGTGGGGATGGAGGTATGTCCATCAAGACGGAATTATCGGGGCCGGGACCGGAACCACTGCTCACTTCTGATGAAACTGCACTTTGGGCATGCACGGATTCAAAAGCAAATTGGCGTTGTTGCATAAATTGACCTTCAAGGATGTATTTTCATGGGATGCGCACGGACTGCGGACGAGCCGCAGGGCCATGCGATTGGGAGCGCCGGCACGATGGTGACACCGGGCCTGCGAACCAATCTGGTGTGCCCACAGGCAATGGCCTGCAAGCGTCTTTTTTTGGGGGGCAGCACGCATGGTGCCCAAGTTGACCTCGGGCAAGCGCCGCGCCATCGTTGCTCATGAGTGCATCGATTGCGCTGAAACCCTCAAGAACCCCGCGACGCATGATCGCGGGATGTTGGCACTGCATTGGAGAGGCAGGTTCCATCTCAAAACTCTTTGCGTATATTGCAGCAGTCATCGCCACCGAATGGTTTCTTCTTCTCTGCCGGTCCACAGGGGGCCGATCGGCCCAACAAACATTCTTCCCTCGTTTCATGCTCAGACTCAAAAGCGAATTGGCGTTGCCGCATGCGATGCGCACGCGCCGAAGGGCCATGCTTGGGGATGTATCTTTTTAAAGGTGAATTTATGTAACTGCGCTCATCCTAGCACCAAGCACGGGACATGGTTTGCACCTTTGCGACACTGCGCGCGCGCAGCGTGCGGTCGAAGTTCTCGTGCAACGCAGCGCGCCCCCGGAGTCGCAGATGAGCACCTTGTTCCGGAGGTGTGCCGGTCCGGCGTTTCAGCCGCGGTGCGCGTAGGCGGCCAGCGACGCGGGCTGCATCTCGATCGAGTAGCCCGGGCGCTGCGGCGGCATGTACGCGGCGTTGCGCACCACGCAGGGGTCGACGAAATGCTCGTGCAGGTGGTCTACGAACTCGATGACGCGGCCCTCCTTCGTCGCCGCGATGCACAGGTAGTCGATCATGGACAGATGCTGCACGTACTCGCACAGGCCCACGCCGCCCGCGTGCGGGCAGACCTTCAGGCCGTGCTTGGCGGCCATCAGCATCACCGCAAGCACCTCGTTCACGCCACCCAGGCGGCAGGCGTCGATCTGCACCACGTCGATGGCCCCGCGCATGATGAATTGCTTGAAAACGATGCGGTTCTGGCACATTTCTCCGGTGGCCACCTGCATCGATCCCGCGAGCGCTTCGCGGATCCGCCGGTGGCCTTCCACGTCGTCGGGGCTGGTGGGTTCTTCGATGAACCAGGGCTTGGCAAAGGCCAGTTGCCGCAGCCAGTCGATGGCCTGATCGACCTCCCAGACCTGGTTGGCGTCGATCATCAGCTGGCGTTCGGGCCCGAGCACTTCGCGGGCAATGCGCAGGCGGCGGACGTCGTCCTGCAGGTCGCGGCCGACCTTGAGCTTGACGTGCGTGAATCCGGCGTCCACCGCCTGCTGCGCCAGGCGGCGCAGTTTGGCGTCGTCGTAGCCCAGCCAGCCCGCCGACGTGGTGTAGCAGGGGTAGCCGTGCGCGAGCAACTCGGCCAGGCGCTGCGCCTTGCCTGCGGCGCGCTCGCGCAGCAGCGCCAGCGCCTCTGCGGGCGTGATGCAGTCGGTGATGTAGCGAAAGTCGATGAGCCGGACCAGTTCCTCGGGAGTCATGTCCGCGACCAGCCGCCACACGGGCTTGCCCTCGGCCTTGGCCCACAGGTCCCAGACGGCATTTACCAGCGCGCTGGTCGCCAGGTGGATCGCGCCCTTGTCCGGCCCGATCCAGCGCAGTTGGCTGTCGGAGGTGACGTGGCGCCAGAAGCGCCCCATGTCCTCGGCGATCCAGGCCAGGTCGAGACCGACCACGCGATGTTCCAGCGCGCGCAGCGCGGCGCAGCAAATCTCGTTGCCGCGGCCAATGGTGAAGCTCAGGCCATGCCCCGCGAGCCCGGGCTGGTCGGTGTCCAGCACCAGGTAGGCGGCGGAGTAGTCCGGATCCGGGTTCATCGCGTCGGAGCCATCGCGTTGCGTGGACGTGGGAAAGCGCGTGTCCAGGACGCGCATCGACCGGATGGTGGTCATGTCATGGTGGTGGGGGAGGGGGCGGGTCCATGCGCGCGCAGGGCTCAGGCCGCAACGGTGCGCTGGCGCTGCTCGCCCAGCCCGCTGATTCCCAGGTGCATGGTCTGACCGGCTACCAGGTACAGCGGCGGCTTCTGCCCCAGACCCACGCCGGGCGGGGTGCCGGTGGAAATCAGGTCGCCGGGCTGCAGGCTCATGAACTGGCTCAGATGGCTGACCAGCTGCGCGACGCCAAAGACCATGGTGCGCGTGCTGCCGTTTTGATAGCGTCGGCCATCGACCTCGAGCCACAGGTCGAGCGCCTGCGGGTCGGGCACCTCGTCGACGGTGACCAGCCAGGGGCCGATCGGCCCGAAGCTGTCGTGCCCCTTGCCCTTGTCCCACTGGCCGCCGCCGCGCTCGAGTTGTACTTCGCGCTCGGAGACATCGTTGACCACGCAGTAGCCCGCCACGTGCTCCATCGCCTGGGCCTGCGCGATATAGCGCCCGCCCTTGCCGATGACCACGCCCAGTTCGACCTCCCAATCGGTGCGCTGGCTGCCGCGCGGAATCTCGACTGCGTCGTCGGGCCCGGTGATGGCGCTGGTCCATTTGGCGAACACCACGGGCTCGGTCGGCACCGGCAGGCCGGATTCGGCAGCATGGTCGGCGTAGTTCAGGCCGATGCAGATGAATTTGCCGACCTGGCCGACGCACGCGCCCAGGCGCAGGTCCTGCTGCGCGACGCCCGGCACCAGCGGCAGCGCCGCTGCGTCGAGCCGGGCGATGCGCGCCAGGCCCGCGGGCGTGAGCGTGTCGCCGGCGATGTCGGGCACCACGCCCGAGAGGTCGCGCACATGGCCTTGTGCGTCGAGCAGGCCCGGTTTTTCCATGCCCTTGGGGCCGTACCGAAGAAGTTTCACAGGGGTTCCTTGTTTCCGGTTTGATGCATCCGGGGTCAATCGTACAGAACGGCGGCGATTTTGGGATCGTTGATATTCGTCTTGTCGTACCAGTAAAAGCCGGTATCGATTACCTTGGGCAGTTTCTCGCCCTTGAGCGCCTTGACTGCGGCCTCCACGGTCTTGTAGCCGATGCCCACCGGGTTTTGCGTGATCGAGCCGGCGATCAGGCCGTCCCGGATGGCGTCTTTCTGCTGCTTGCCCGAGTCGTAGCCGACGATCACGAGCCGGCGCTTCATCTCCTTGACGCCGTTGGCCACGCCCACGGCGGAGCCTTCGTTGGTGCCGAAGATGCCCTTGAGGTTCGGGTACGCCTGCAGGATGGACTTGGCGATTTCGGTGGATTTGAGGTGGTCGCCGCCGCCGTACTGGACGCTGACGATCTTCACGTCCGGGTAGCTGGCCTTGATGCGTTCGACGAAGCCGTCGCGCCGGTCCACGCCGGTGCGGCTGGTCTGGTCGTGCGCGACCACGGCGACCTCGCCGCTCTTGCCGATCAGCTCGGCCAGCTTGTCTGCGGCCAACGCGGCTGCGGCCCTGTTGTCCGTGCTCGCGGTGGTCACGGGAATGTCGCTGTCCACGCCGGAGTCAAAGGCGACGACGGGCACCTTCGCGGCCTGCGCCTTTTTCAGCAGCGGGATCACCGCCTTGCTGTCCAGCGCTGCCAGACCCAGCGCCTTGGGGTTCTTGGCCAGAGCGGCGGACAGCATGTCGATCTGCTTGTCCACCATGGCCTCGGTCTCCGGCCCCTCGAACGTGACCTTGACGTTCAGGTCTCTTCCCGCCTGCTCGGCCCCGGCTTTTACGGCCTGCCAGAACTGGTGCTGGAAGCCTTTGGACACCAGCGGTATGTACGCCTGCTGGGCGATTGCGGCGCCGCCGCTGCCCATGGCAATGCCCAGACCCATGGCGATGCGCACTGCGTGTTTGCGGAACATGGTTTATCTCCTCGGGGTTGTCGTCGTTGCAAATGAAATCGAACCAGGTGCGCTCAGCGACTGCGGCGGCGCAGGATGTCCGTGTAGACGGCAAGAATGATGATCGCGCCCGTGACCACCGTCTGCCACTCCTGCGCCACGGACAGGATGCGCAGGCCATTCGTCAGCACGCTCATGATGAAGGCGCCGATGAGGGTGCCGAGTATCGTTCCCGTCCCGCCCGCCAGTGAGGTGCCGCCGATGACCACTGCGGCAATCGCGTCGAGCTCGTAGCCCTGGCCCAGCGCCGGTTGCGCCGAGTTCAGACGCGACGCGGTGAGCAAGCCGGCGATGCCGCAGATGGCGCCGCTGAGCGTGTACACGACGATCTTCCAGAAGTCCACGTTCACGCCCGACAAGCGCACCGCCTCCTCGTTGCTGCCGAGCGCAAAGGTGTAGCGGCCCAGAACGGTTTTGTTCAGCACCAGGCCCGCGAGCAGCGCGACGACGAAGAGGATCAGCACCGCGTTCGGAATCGGCAGCTTCGGAATCAGCGCTGCGATCAGCGAATCCTGCGAGATCGCGCTGAAACCCTCGGTGTCCGTGAAGTAGATCGGCTTGGTTCCGGAGATGACCAGCGACAGGCCCTTGAGCAGCATCATCATTCCCAGGGTGGCGATGAAGGGCGGGATCTTCAGCTTGGCGATCAAGACCCCCGAGACCAGGCCGCACAGCGCCCCGCAGAAGATGGCCGCGGCAATGCCCAGCGGCAGCGGCAGGCCAAGATAGGTCAGGACCACGCCCGCCATGACGGAGCAGAAGGTCATCAGCGTTCCCACCGACAGATCGATTCCCGCGGTGATGATCACGAAGGTGCAGGCGATCGCCAGCACCCCGTTCACGGCGGTGGCCTGCAGAATGATCACCAAGTTGTCGAAATTCCGGAAGTTGCTCGACGCCAGGCTGAAGAACACCACGAGCGCCAGCAGACTGGCAAAGGCCAGCAGCTTTTGCCGCAATTCGGGCCGCAACAACAGCCGCAGCCCGGCGGGCAGGGGCGCTGGCCCGGCGCCAGAGGCCGGCGGCAGGGACGGGGTGGTTTCTGGCCTGCTCATTGTTTGCTGAACGGAGTTTGCTGCCGGGTGGCGAGGTCCATGATTTTTTCCTGCGAGGCCTGGTGCGCAGCGAGTTCGCCGGTCACCCGGCCCTCGCACATCACCAGGATGCGGTGCGACAGGCGCAGGACCTCGGGCAGCTCGGACGAGATCACCACGATCGCCTTGCCCTGTTCGGCCAGTTCGTGCAGCAGCTTGTGGATCTCGACCTTGGCGCCGACGTCGATTCCGCGGGTGGGCTCGTCGAAGAACAGGATCTCGCAGTCGCACAGCAGCCATTTGGCGATGACGATTTTTTGCTGGTTCCCGCCCGACAACAGCCGCACCTGCTGCGCGACCGAAGGGGTCTTGATTCCGAGCTGGCGAACGTAGTCCTGCGCGGTCTTGCGCAGCGCGGCCTGGTCAAGGAAAAACCCCAGCTTGGCAAACGTGCGCATCGACGCCAGCGCGACGTTGGTCTCCACGTCCATTCCCGTGGCCAGGCCGAAATGCTTGCGGTCTTCGGAGAGGTAGCCGATGCCGTGCGCGACGGCCTGCCTGGGCGAGCCGATCGACACGCGCCGACCGCGGACCCGCAACTCGCCCGCGTCGATGCGGTCGGCACCGAAGACGGCGCGCGCGACCTCGGTCCGGCCGGCCCCCATGAGCCCGGCAAAACCGAGAATCTCGCCCCGGCGCAGCGTGAAGCTCACGTCCCGGATGGCCTGGCCGCGCGAGATGCCGCGCACCTCGAGCATGACCTCGTTGCGCGAGGTATCGGGAATCTGCCTGTGGACCGCTTGCAGTTCGCGCCCCACCATCATGCCGACGATGGCATCGACGCTGGTGCCGGCCATGGGCACGGTGGCGATGAAGCGGCCGTCGCGCAGCACCGTCACCCGGTCGGCGATCTGCCGCAGCTCGTCCATCTTGTGCGAGATGTAGACGATGCCCACGCCCTCGGCCCGGAGTTGCCGGATGACGCGAAACAGATCCGCCACCTCCTCGTTGTTCAACGCGGCCGTGGGCTCGTCCATGATGAGCACCCGGGACTGAAACGACAGCGCCTTGGCGATTTCCACCATCTGCTGCCTGGCGACCGTGAGATCGCCGACGGGGGTGTGGGGGTCGAGCTTCAGGCCCAGGCGCTCGAAGATGCCTGCGGCCCGCGCACCGAGCGCACGCTCGTCGAGCAACAGACCGAGCATGTGGCGCGGTTCGCGGCCGATGAAGATGTTCTGCGCCGCGGTCAAGTGCTTCATCAGGTTCAGTTCCTGGTGCACGATGCCTATTCCCAGGCCCTGCGCGGCGCGCGGGCTCGGGATTTGCGCGGCCTGGCCTGCGACCAGGATCTCGCCTCCGTCGGGCGCATGGATCCCCGCCAGCACCTTCATCAAGGTGGATTTTCCGGCCCCGTTCTCGCCCATCAGCGCGTGGACTTCACCGCTGCGCAGTTCGAACTGCACCCCGTCCAGAGCGCGCACGCCGGCAAAGGCTTTGGAGAGATTGCGCACCGCGATCAGTGGAGGACCCACCGCGCCGCGTGCGACGTCGAGAATGCCGTCCATGTGCGGATGCGCGCTCAGATGCTGACGCCGCCATCGACCAGGATCGCCTGGCCCGTGACGAAGCGCGACTCGTCGCTCAGCAGATACACCAGCTGCGGCGTGATGTCGTCCACCGTCGCCAGGCGCCCCATCGGCTGGCGCGCGATGAAATCCTTCTGCGCCTGAATGGGGTCGGCGGCGCTGGCGATGCGTTGGCGCAGCGAAGGCGTGTCCACGGTGCCGGGGCACAGGGCGTTGCAGCGCAGACCCTGGCGCGCGAAATCGGCGGCGATGGCCTTGGTCATGCCGATGACGGCCGCCTTGGTGGTGCCGTAGACGAAGCGCCGGGGAAAGCCTTTGACCGAAGACGCCATCGACGCCATGTTGACGACGGAGCCGCTGCCGCCCGTGCGCGCCATCTTCTCCAGCATGCCCGGCAGAAAGGCGCGCGCCATGCGGTAGGCGCCCTTGACGTTGAGATCGACGCTGAAGTCCCAGGCCGCCTCATCGCAGTCCAGGATGCTGCCGTCGTGCACATGGCCTGCGCAATTGAACAGGCCGTCCAACGCCGGCAGCGTGGCCGCGAGCGCCGCCACGGCCGCGCCGTCGCGCACATCCAGAACCCGCGTCGCCAGGCCCTGCGCCTCGCTGGCCAACGACTCCAGCAAGGTCGCGTCGATATCGGTGGCGATCACCTGCGCGCCCTCGCGCACGCAGGCCAGCGCGCTGGCGCGGCCGATGCCCTGCCCGGCGGCGGTGATCAGAATGCTTTTGCCTTGCAGTCTCATGCGGGTCTTTCGCGGCGGGCTTTGTCGCAAATAATTTCAAATATGAACTAACTGTTTACTGGAGAATAATGTACGGGGTGCGGACCCAGCGTGCCAATCGGGGCTTACCCTGTCCGCCGGTGCAACGCAGGCTCTGCTAAGGTGCGCTCCGGCCGCCGTTCCCCGCAAACCGCAAACGCTTGGGCCTTGCAACCACGCCTTCGCACCCATGGCAGACCCCAACGACCGCTACCGCGCCCCCGCCCTCGACAAGGGACTGGACATTCTTGAACTGCTCGCCGGGCAGCCGCACGGTCTCACGCGCGCCGAGATCGTCAAGGCCATGGGCCGCAGCCCGGGCGAGATTTACCGGATGCTCGAGCGCCTGGTCGCGCGGCATTACGTGATGCGCTCGCCGCAGGGCGACCGCTACGCGCTCAGCCTCAAGCTCTTCGAGCTGGGGCATCGGCATCCCCCCGTCGAGCGCCTCGTGGCGCAGGCCCTGCCGGCCATGGAGGCCTTCGCCCAGGCGGCGGAGCAGTCCTGCCACCTCGGCATCTACCACGGCGGCAACCTGACCGTGGTCGCGCAGGCCAACGGCCCGGGCAACTGGGGGCTTGCGATCCGCCTGGGCGTGCGCGTGAGCCTGCTGGGCACCGGATCGGGCCATGTGGTGCTGGCCTTTCAGCCGGAGCAGCGGCGCGCCGAAATGCTCGCCGAACACGAGGCGCTCGAAGGCGAGGTGCCCGTAGCCGAGCCCGAGTTGCAGGCGATCGTCGAGCGCATCCGGACGCTGGGCTACTGGCAGGGCGAGAGCCAGCAGGCGTTTGGCGTGATCGACATCTCGATGCCGATCCGCGGGCTGCAGGGCAACGCGCTGGCGGTACTGACCTGCCCCTTCATCCGGCGCATCGATCGCCACGTCGGCCCGAGCCTGGACGCGGCGCGGCAATTGCTCGCTGGCACGGCAGGCGGGATCTCCATCGATTGAGCGGCACTCCGTGCGCGTCGTCGTCGCGCGACCACCCCCACGCCATCGGGCAAGCCGGGGGAACTTCGGCTTTGGCACTCGCTCGCAAGGAGTGCTAACATCCCGGCCTGCAACCGAAAGGATTCCTGGAATGAGCATTCAATCTGGAACCGCCACGATGACCCTGGCACCCGCGAACCCATGGGCGCTGGTGCCTCCTCTGGGCAATCTGGACGCCTACATATCCGCCGTCAACCGGCTCCCCCTGCTCACGCACGAAGAAGAGCAGGCCTACGCACGCCAGTTCAAGGAGAACAACGACCTGGACGCTGCCGGCCGGCTGGTGATGTCGCACCTGCGCCTCGTGGTGTCGATTGCGCGCCAATACCTCGGCTACGGTCTGCCGCATGGTGACCTGATCCAGGAGGGCAACGTCGGCCTCATGAAGGCCGTCAAGCGTTTCGACCCCGGCCAGGGCGTGCGGCTGGTGAGCTACGCCATGCACTGGATCAAGGCCGAGATCCACGAATACATCCTGAAGAACTGGCGCATGGTCAAGATGGCGACCACCAAGCCCCAGCGCAAGCTGTTCTTCAACCTGCGCTCCATGAAGCAGGGCTTCAAGGCCAGCGCGTCGGCGCAGGACGCCGCCACGCACCGCGACACGCTGTCCGAGCACGAGATCGACGTGGTGGCCGCACAGCTGAATGTGAAGCGCGAAGAAGTCATCGAGATGGAAACCCGCATGTCGGGTGGCGACGTATTGCTCGACCCGGCTCCCTCGGACGATGGCGAGCAGGCCTTTGGCCCCATCGCCTACCTCACGGACGCCTCGCACGAGCCCACGGCGATGATCGAATCGCGCCAGCGCGATGTACTGGCCACGGACGGCATCGCCATGGCGCTGGAAAGCCTGGACGAGCGCAGCCGCTGCATCGTGCAGGAGCGCTGGCTCAAGGTCAACGACGACGGATCGGGTGGCATGACGCTGCACGATCTGGCCGCGGTCTACGGCGTGAGCGCCGAACGCATCCGGCAGATCGAGGTGGCGGCCATGAAGAAAATGAGAAAGGTCCTGGCCGAATACGTTTGATGGGGACGGCTCCCCTTCCCGCTCCCTCACGGGGCCCCGGTTGCGGGGCCCCGCGTCGTTTCGGCCACCGGATAGGAGACCCGCTCCATGCCACACCCTGTTTCCCGCCGCGCTGCCCTGCTGAGCGCTCTGGCCGCAGCGTCCCCCTGGGCACTGGTGCAGGGCAAGGCCCGGGCTGCCGCAGCGCCGCTGGAATGGCCCACCCGGCCCCTGAAAATCATCGTCGGCTTTCCCGCGGGATCGTCGCCCGACATCACCGCGCGCACCTTTGCCGAGCCCCTGTCCAAGGCCCTGGGCCAGCCCGTGATCGTGGACAACAAAGTGGGCGCAGGCGGCAATATCGGCGCCGATGCGCTGGCCAAGGCGCGCGACGGGCACACCATCGGCCTGATGATCAATGGCAACCTGACCATTGCCAAACTGCTGAATCCGGCTCTGTCCTACGACCCGCTCAAGGACTTGGCGCCGCTGAGCCTCGTCGGCACATCCCCCCTGATACTCACCGCGCCCCTGAACCAGCCAGGCGTTCCCGCCACTGGCAGTGCGCACGCGTTCTTCGCCGCGGCGCGCAACGGCGGCGACACCTGGAGCTATGGCACGCCGGGGGTGGGGACCGTGGGCCACATCGGCACGGAACTGCTCAAGTCGCGCAGCGCAATCAACCCCGTGCACGTTCCCTACCCCGGCTATGCGCAGGTGGCGAACGCCATGCTGGGCGGGCAGTTGCAGCTGGCGCTGCTGCCCCCCGGGCTGGCCTTGGCCCAGGTGCGGGCAGGCAAGCTGCGGGCGATTGGCGTGACCTCCGCCGGCCGCAGCCCGCTGGCCCCGGATCTGCCGAGCCTGTCCGAGGCCGGCGTACGGGACTTCAGCCTGGAGATCTGGAATGCCTTTGCGGCCCCGGCCGGCATGCCCCCGTCCGTCCGGGCCAGACTGGCCGCGCTGATCGGCGAAATCGCTCGCAGCCAGGAGGTGCGCAGCAAGCTATTCCAACAGGGCTGGCAGACCGTCGGCTCGTCACCCGAGGGCCTGGCAAACCGCATCCAGGCAGACACCGCGTTGCTGGGCGCTGTGATCGCCATGCGGGCCATCCGGGCCGAGTAGAACCCGCGCAGGCACCCGCCTACAGCGTGGCAATGAGGGAGCGGACTTCGTCCACCCGCAGGACCTCGGTCAGCACCACCGGGGGGCGGCCCGGCCGGTAGAAGACGTATACGGGGACGCCGCTGCGGCCCAGGGCCGTCAGCGCGGCGCTGATGGCGGGGTCGCGCCTTGTCCAGTCGGCGCGCAGCAGGGCCACGTTTTTGGCGGCCAGGTCGGCGAGTACGGCGGCGTTGGCGAGCGTCGTTTTCTTGTTGTACTGGCAGGTGATGCACCACGCGGCCGTGAAGTCCACGAACACCGGGCGACCGCTGGCGACGGTCTGCTGCACGGCGCCCGGGGTCCAGGCCTGCCAGTTCTGGCCGGTGCTGGCAGCGGATTCCCCTGCGGCGGGAGTGGCCCCGTTCGTGATGTGCGGCGCAAAGGCCCAGACGAGCAGCGCCAGCACCGCGCCGGCGGCCGTGCCCGTCCACAGGCGGGCGCGGCTTGGCAGCGCCAGCGCCCAGACCAGCATGCCCAGGCCCAGCAGCAGGATCAGCAGCGCGCCCGCGCCGTCAATGCCGCTTTGCTGCCCCAGCACCCACACCAGCCAGACCACGGTGGCGAGCATGGGGAAGGCCATGAGCTTGCGCAAAATGTCCATCCATGCGCCGGGGCGCGGG
>NZ_AFAL01000084.1 GCF_000193225.1 Verminephrobacter aporrectodeae subsp. tuberculatae At4
GTTCTCGATACCAACGTGGTGTCCGAACTGCGCAAGGTGCGGCTTGGTAAGGCCGATGCAAACGTGACGACATGGACGGAAAGCGTGGACGCCGCTGACCTCTTTGTTTCGGCCATCACCATCATGGAACTGGAGCTTGGCGTTCTGTCGATTGAGCGTAAGGACGCCACACAAGGGGCCATGCTGCGCTCATGGCTGGAGCAGCACGTATTGCCCGAGTTCTCCGGTCGCACGCTGCCTGTCGATACCGCCGTGGCGCAACGCTGCGCCCGGCTGCATGTACCGGACAAGCGCGACGAGCGCGATGCACTCATCGCAGCAACGGCCCTTGTGCATGGCATGGCGGTGATTACTCGCAACGTCGCTGATTTCAAGCTCACAGGCGTGACGATCATCAATCCGTGGGAGGTGATGCAATGACCGCTGCCCATCGGGCATCTGCACCAGGGGCGGTGCCCGGGCGGTCGCTGCAGGTGACTTTCAGGTGTTTTTGTGGTGATGTTGAGGTGGCTCGGGGCGGCAGATCAGGGAGTAGCGAAGTGCACGCAGGGATGGGCTACCGCTGCACGCAGCCCCCCGCGTAGCGCCTGAGGTGGTCCACGAACAGGGTGGCAAATTCGGAAAGCGTTTCGTTCTTGCGCGTGAGCAAGCCAAAGGCCCTGAGGTCGCGCCCGATCTCGATCGGCAGCACTTGCAGCAAGCGGGCCCTGACGTGGTCGCGCACGACCGATTCGGGCAGCATGGCAATCGCGTCGCTGGACTGCACCAGCTGCAAGGTGGCAAAGATGGAAGTGCACTCGATCATGTTCTGCGGCGCGCCGACGCGCGCACGCGCAAACTCCTCCTCCAGCAGGACGCGCGCCGGCGAGCTGATCAGTTGCAGCACCCAGGGCCAGCGCACCAGCTCGGGCCAGCCGAGCGGCTGGCGCCGGCGCAGCAAGGCGTGCCGGCGCCGCACCACCGCGCACAGGGGCTCGTCCGACAGGGCCGCAAAGTCGAACTTGTTGTGCTCCAGCGGACCGGGCAGGCGGCCCACGGCGAGTTCGATTTCATGGCGCTCCAGCAGGCCGCAGATCTGGTCGCTGGTCTCCCCCAGGATGCGCACGTTGAGCAGCGGCCTCTCGCGTTTGAGGTCCGCCACCGCGCGCGCCACCAAGTCGGGCGCGGCGCCCATGATGGCGCCAAACACCAGATGCCCATGGCCGCCGTGGCGCTTAGTCTCCAGGTCTTCCAGAAAACGCTCCAGCGCGGCCTGCGCCTGCCGCGCGTAGGCCAGCACCTCGCGCCCGAGCGCCGTGACCCGCAACCCGCGCGCGTGGCGCTCGAACAGTGCGAAGCCAAAGGCGTGTTCGATGTCGGCGAGCATCTTGGTCGCGCCCGGCTGCGTCATGTGGATGCGCGCTGCCGCATGGCGCAGGGTCGAGGCCTCGCCCAGAACGCCCAGCAGCACCCAGTGTTTCAGCCGCAGCCGGTTGACGAGCCGCCGGGACAGCCCCAGGCCATCGCCCGGCGCGACCCCGGCCGCTGCACTGGCGGTATTCTGGGAACAGGGATCGGCGGGATTCGCGCGGGCTTGCATGATCGATAGCGCATGGGAATCAATGCGCTCAATTATTTGATTGGAAGCTTATCGCCGCAAATCTTACTATTCGCAACTGCATAAAAAGTCAGCATCCAGGCAAAGAAGCGCCCACCGGAGATACAGGAATGAATCAACTCGACATGGCCGGGCGGCACGCCATCGTGACCGGCGGCGCCCAGGGCATAGGCTACGCCGTCGCGCAGAGGCTGCTCGATTCCGGCGCCGCCGTGTCCCTGTGGGACGTGAACCAGGACCAACTGGCCGTCGCACGCGAACAATTGGCGGCCCGCGGCCCGGTCAGCGCCGTCGGGGTCGAGCTCACGGACGAGTCCTCGGTGAACGCCGCCATCGCGGCCACGCTGCGCGCGCACGGCAGCGTGCACGCCCTGGTGAACAGCGCCGGAATCACCGGCGGCAACGGGCTCACCTGGGAACTGGAGCCCAAGGTCTGGCGGCAGGTGATCGAGGTCAACCTCATCGGCAGCTACCTCAGCTGCCGTGCCGTCATCCCCGGCATGCTGGCGCAGGGCTACGGCCGCATCGTGAACATTGCCTCGATTGCGGGCAAGGAGGGCAACCCCAACGCTTCGCACTACAGCGCGTCCAAGGCCGGGCTGATCGGCCTGACCAAATCGCTGGGCAAGGAACTGGCCAAGACCGGGGTGCTGGTGAACGCGGTGACGCCGGCCGCCGCGCAGACGCCGATCTTCGACTCGATGAAGCAGGAGCACATCGACTTCATGCTGTCGAAAATTCCGCTGGGCCGCTTCCTCCAGGTCGAAGAAGCCGCGGCCATGATCGTCTGGCTGTGCACCGCCGATTGCGCCTTCAGCACGGGCGCCGTCTTCGACCTGTCGGGCGGACGCGCCACGTA
>NZ_AFAL01000083.1 GCF_000193225.1 Verminephrobacter aporrectodeae subsp. tuberculatae At4
GCATGGGCGCGAATTCCGGATGTACAAGTTCCGCAGCATGGTGCGTGACGCGAGCGCCGTCGGGCCCCATTGCACCGGGGGCAGCGAGGACCCGCGCATCACGCGGGTCGGGCGCTGGCTGCGCCGCTCGAGCATCGACGAACTGCCGCAGCTGCTGAACGTGCTGCGCGGCGAGATGAGCCTGGTCGGCCCGCGCCCCGACCTGCCCGTTCAGCGCGCGCTCTACGCCGAGGCCGAATGGACCGAGCGCTGCAGCGTGCGGCCGGGAATCACCGGGCTCGCGCAGGTGCTGTTCCGCTCCGAGGCGACGCACGCGCAGCGGCTCGCGGCGGACCTGCGCTACGCCCGCGAAGCCAGCCTGGGTCTGGACCTGTGGATCATGGTCCGGACCCTCGGGCGGCTCGGGGGCCGGGCGGCAAATTGACCTGAAACACCCCGGGGCCGCCTTCCCTCCGCAGGGTCCTGGCGCGGAAACTGCGCCCGTTTTTGCAACACAATGCGGCGGACCAAAGACACCGCTCCACGAAGGAAAAAAACCATGGCAGACGACAAGACTCCCCCGATCCAGCCCATCAACCGCCGCAGCGCCAACATCACGCAAGGCAAGTCGCGCGCGCCCAACCGCTCCATGTACTACGCCATGGGCTACGTGGAAGGCGATTTCGCCAAGCCCATGGTCGGCGTGGCGAACGGCCACAGCACCATCACGCCCTGCAACAGCGGCCTGCAAAAACTGGTCGATGCGGCCATCGAAGGCATCGGGCAGGCGGGCGGCAACGCGCAGGTGTTCGGCACGCCGACCATCTCGGACGGCATGGCCATGGGCACCGAGGGCATGAAGTACAGCCTGGTGAGCCGGGAAGTGATCAGCGACTGCATCGAAACCTGCGTCGGCGGCCAGTGGATGGACGGCGTGCTCGTGGTCGGCGGCTGCGACAAGAACATGCCCGGCGGCCTGATGGGCATGCTGCGCGCCAACGTTCCCGCGATCTACGTGTACGGCGGAACCATCCTGCCCGGCCGCTACCAGGGCCGGGACCTGAACATCGTCAGCGTGTTCGAGGCCGTGGGCGAAAACGCCGCAGGCAAGCTCAGCGACCATGACCTCAAAGAGATCGAAAAGCGCGCCATCCCCGGAACCGGCTCGTGCGGGGGCATGTACACCGCGAACACCATGTCGAGCGCGTTCGAGGCGCTGGGAATCAGCCTGCCCTACTCGTCGACCATGGCCAACCCGCACGACGAGAAGCGGGAATCGGCCAGGGAATCGGCCAAGGTGCTGATCGAAGCCATCCGGCGCGACCTCAGGCCGCGCGACATCGTCACCCGCAAGGCCATCGAGAACGCCGTCGCCGTGATCATGGCCACCGGCGGATCGACCAACGCCGTGCTGCATTTCCTGGCCATCGCCCACGCTGCGGGCGTGCCGTGGAGCATCGACGACTTCGAGCGCATCCGCCAGCGCACGCCCGTGCTGTGCGACCTCAAGCCCAGCGGCAAGTACCTGGCCGTGGACCTGCACCGCGCCGGAGGCATCCCGCAGGTGATGAAGCTGCTGCTCGACGCCGGACTGCTGCATGGCGACTGCATCACCATCAGCGGCAAAACGCTCGCCGAAGTGCTCGCGGACGTGCCCGCCCAACCCCGCGCCGACCAGGACGTCATCCGCCCCATCGACCGCCCGCTGTACGCGCAGGGCCACCTCGCGATCCTCAAGGGCAACCTCAGCCCCGAAGGCGCCGTGGCCAAGATCACCGGACTGAAGAACCCCGTCATCACCGGCCCCGCACGCGTGTTCGACGACGAGCAATCGGCGCTGCAAGCGATCCTCGACGGCAAGATCCGGGCGGGCGACGTGATGGTGCTGCGCTACCTGGGCCCCAAGGGCGGCCCCGGAATGCCCGAAATGCTGGCCCCCACCGGCGCGCTGATCGGCGCCGGCCTGGGCGAGAGCGTGGGCCTGGTCACCGACGGGCGCTTTTCCGGCGGCACCTGGGGCATGGTCGTCGGCCATGTGGCGCCCGAGGCCGCAGCCGGCGGCACCATCGCCTTGGTGCACGAGGGCGACAGCGTGACCATCGACGCGCGCCAGCTGCTGCTGCAACTGAATGTGGACGACGCGGAAATCGCCCGGCGCCGCGCCGCGTGGACCGCCCCCGCTGCGCGCTACACGCGCGGCGTGCAGGCCAAGTTCGCGTTCAATGTGTCCAGCGCCAGCCGGGGCGCGGTGCTCGACGCGTATTGACGAGCGCTCAGCGCCGGGGCGGCGGCCGGCTGCCTGGGCGCATGCCCAGGGCCTGCTTGCGCTTGTCGATGCGGTCCTGCTTGCGCTGCCCTATCCTTTCTTCGATCCTGCGCTTGCCGCCATCCGTCGAATCGGCCCAGAACCACCACAGCGCGGTGATCGCAAAGGGGAGCAGCACCCACCACCAGGACATGGCGGCCAGGGGGCCGATCTCGAAATACTTCAGTACCAGCACGAGAAGGGAAAATCCCAGCAGAGGCATGGATCGTGTTCTCCAGGAGAAAGGGGTTGTGGGCAGGCGCTTGATTGACTCAGGTCAATCGCCAGCGGCGACCTGAGTCACTAGAATCGGAAGCGAACAAAGCGCGTATTGTGACTCGAAGTAGATGCTTTGTATCCATCATGACTTACCCGTAAGGAAACCCCCCGATGAAACGCACCCTGATCGCTCTCGCCATGACCTGGTCCGCTGCGACACCCGCGATGGCCGACATGGCCTTGGCGACGGCCAAGAACTGCATGGCCTGCCACGCGGTGGACAAGAAACTGGTCGGCCCCGCGTACAAGGACGTTGCCGCCAAATATGCGGGCCAGAAGGACGCCGTGGCCAAGCTGGCGGCCAAGATCATCATGGGCGGCTCCGGCGTCTGGGGTCCCGTCCCGATGCCTGCGAACGCGCAGGTCAGCGAGGCCGACGCCAAGAAATTGGCAGCCTGGGTTCTGACGCAGAAGTGATGCGCGCGCCGCCCCCGCTGCGGCGACTGCGAGGGGCCGCATGCCGGGGTGCCTCCGGCAATTCGGCGCCCGGAATGCCCCGCAATTTCCATCGTTGCATGCCGGCTTGACAACCCGGGCGTCGCAAGCCCCGGGCCGAAGCAGTGCGCCATCGCCCTCCCCGCACGCAGCGATCTGACGCCCGCGCATCCGCACGGAACCGTTTGCGCGAGGCGCCGCAGTAGCGCACTGCCCCGCAAATACTCGCACATGAAGCCGCGCCTTCGCACCCATGAAGGCGTTGCAAATCCTCGCGATAGCTGAGGGTATCGCTGCGGTTTGCGCCCTGCCATGGCGCGAGATGCAGCCGTTTTATCTTGTGCTGCTATTTGCGGGGCAAAACACCAGGGAGTGATCCGTCTTGACTTCAAACAACAAAAGAAATAACAATTGATCAATAGGGGATGAACGCGGTCTCTTTCGCGCGATTCCTCCGAGTGGTCGGCAAGCCGAATCGTGTCTGCCCGCCATGACGTCGATTCCATGCCCCAACCACCGAAGGAGTCATTTCATGCAAGACACTGCACCGGCCTTGGCGATTCCGGGAACGGAGAAAGTTCCACCCTCCCCCTTGAAACGGGCCATCGCCGCCGGGGTGATAGGCCATTTCGTCGAGTGGTACGACTACGGCGTCTACGCCTACGTGGCAACCTATCTCGCGAGCGCTTTCTTTGCCGACTCCAGCCTGTTGCCGGTATTTGCCACCTTTGCGGTGGCATTCTTCGCCCGTCCCTTTGGCGGTCTGGTGTTTGGCTATATCGGGGACCGCGTTGGCCGGCAGCGCTGCCTTGCCGCCGTGGTCGTGCTGATGTCCCTGGCGACCTTTGCCATCGGGGTCCTGCCGACCTTTGCGCAGATTGGTGTGCTGGCGCCGGCGCTGCTTTTGCTCTGCCGGGTCCTCCAGGGATTGTCCGCGGGCGGCGAGATCGCGGGGGCTTCCTCGTTCATCAACGAGTACGCCCCCGACGGCAGGCGTGGACTGCTGTCCAGCCTTCTGCCGGCGGCCTCTGCCTGCGGGCTGCTGTTTGGCTCCGTGCTGATGCTGTACCTGAACGCAAATTACTCCAGGGAATTCATGGGCAACTGGGGTTGGCGGATTCCCTTCCTCATCGCCCTGCCCCTGGGAATGGCCGGTCTGTATCTGCGCACCCGGGTCGAGGACACGCCGCTGTTTCGTGAACTGCTGGAGAAAAAGGGGGCCGATCCGTCGCCGCTCAGGTCCAGCCTGCAAAAGCAGTCGCGCTGGATTGCGGTGGCCTTTGGCGCCACCCTGACGTACGGCGTCGGCTTCTACACGGTGCTGAGCTATATGCCGTCCTACCTCAGGACCGTGGTCGGGTTCAAGTCGGACGAGGTGTTCTCCGTCACGGCGGTGATCCTGATTGCGCACATCGTCGCGTTGCCGATCTGGGGGGCGCTGTCGGACCGCATCGGCCGCCGTCCCGTGATCATCGGCGCAAGCCTTGCACTGGTCTGCCTGACCTACCCGGCGTTTCGCCTGATTGCCGAAAGCGGCAGCCTCGCGACGGCCATGCTCAGCGGCGCGGTTCTCTCGGTGAGCATCGCGGCAGGCGCGGCGCCCCTGTTCGCGTACATGGCAGAGATGTTCCCGACGAGCGTGCG
>NZ_AFAL01000082.1 GCF_000193225.1 Verminephrobacter aporrectodeae subsp. tuberculatae At4
GTGGCTGCGCTGACTTGCATGAGCAGCGCGCGGGTTTGGGGGTTCACGGGGAGTCTGCCTCGCAGGGTTCGTTGCTCAAAAAATGTCCGGCTCCGGCACGGCGCGGCCAAAGCTGGTTTCCAGGAAATCGAAGTCGCAGCCCTCGTTCGCCTGAAGAACGTGGCGCCCGAAGATCCAGCCGTAGCCGCGCTCGTAGCGCGCGGGCGGCGCGGTCCACGCGGCCCTGCGGCGCGCCATTTCCGCGTCATCGACTTCCAGGTGGATGCGCCGCGCCGCAACGTCCACGGTGATGTAGTCGCCGCTGCGCACCAGCGCGAGGGGGCCGCCGATCGCCGCTTCGGGCGCGCAGTGCAGCAGGCAGCCGCCGTAGCTGGTGCCGCTCATGCGCGCGTCCGACAAGCGCAGCATGTCGCTCACGCCCTGCCGGAGCAGTTTTGCGGGGATGGGCAGCATGCCCCACTCGGGCATTCCGGCGCCGCGCGGGCCGGCGTTGCGCAGCACCAGGACGTCGTCGGCCGTGACCTCAAGTTCCGGGTCGTCCACGGCTTTCTTCAGGCTCGGGTAGTCGTCGAATACCAGCGCCCGGCCCCGGTGTTGCAGCAGGTGCGGCGCGCAGGCGCTGGGCTTGATGACGACGCCGTCGGGCGCGAGGTTGCCGCGCAGCACGGCGAGCGCGCCTTCGGCGTAGATGGGTTGGTCGAGCGCACGGATGACGTCGTCGTTGTAGACCTGCGCCGCTTCGATGTTCTGCCCGAGCGTGCGGCCGTTCACAGTGCGCGCGTCCACGTGCAGGTGCACGCGGATGCGCTGCAGCAGCGCGCGCAGGCCGCCGGCGTAGAAGAAGTCTTCCATCAGATAGGTGTCGCCGCTGGGGCGGATGTTGGCGATCACCGGAACGCGGCGGCTGGCGGCGTCGAAGTCGTCGAGCGTGAGTGCGTGCCCGGCGCGCCGCGACATCGCGATCAGGTGCACGATCGCGTTCGTGCTGCACCCCATGGCCATCGCGCAGGCGATGCCGTTCTCAAAGCTCGCGCGCGTGAGCATGCGCGCGGGCCGCAGGTCGGCCCATACCATTTCGACGATGCGCCGGCCGCATTCGGCGCTCATGCGCATGTGGCCGGCGTCGGCGGCCGGAATGCTCGAAGCCCCGGGCAGCGTGAAACCGACGGCCTCGGCGATTCCCATCATCGTGGCGGCGGTGCCCATCGTCATGCAGGTGCCGTGGCTGCGCGCGATGCCGGCCTCCATCTCTTGCCAGTCCTGCTCGCTCAGGCGCGCGGCGCGGCGCTCGTCCCAGTATTTGAATGCGTCCGATCCCGAGCCCAGCACCTTTCCCCGCCAGTTGCCGCGCAGCATCGGGCCCGCGGGCAGGTAGATGAAGGGCAGGCCCATGCTGAGCGCGCCCATCGTCAGGCCGGGCGTCGTCTTGTCGCAGCCCCCCATGAGCACCGCGCCGTCCACCGGGTGGCTGCGCAGCAGTTCTTCGGTCTCCATCGCCAGGAAGTTGCGATAGAACATCGTCGTCGGCTTGACCAGGCTTTCGGACAACGAGATGGCCGGCAGTTCCAGCGCAAAGCCGCCCGCCTGGAAGATGCCGCGCCGGACGTCGTCCACCCGCTGCCTGAAGTGCGCGTGGCACTGGTTGGCGTCGCTCCAGGTGTTGACGATGGCGATGACCGGTTTTCCCACCCAGTCGCTCGGCGCGTAGCCCATTTGCAGCATGCGCGAGCGGTGGCCAAAGGAGCGCAGGTCGTCGGGCGCAAACCAGCGCGCGCTGCGCAGGCTGTCGTAAGAGAGGGGGGCGTCGGCATCGGTCATTGCGCGGGGGACCAGAGGGTCGAAAAGGCGAACGGGGGGTTTTCGGGGCCGGCGGATTAGAGCACCAATCGCGTGCTTGCCGCACTGGGGGAAAAGCCTGAGCGCACCAAGAAGACGATGCAGAAGACCGAAGGCACCACGCAGGCCACCCAGACCCAGAAGCAGGGATGCCTGGCCGTGCCCTACGGCGAACGCAACGCAGCCAGGGCGACCGGCCTATTTGCACGTCACGGGAACATAGTGCTGCAGCCGCTCGAAATCTCGGCGCAGCACTATCCTGTCGTCGTTGTAAAGCGTCAAGATACCAGCATTGTCGACCAAAGAACGGGAATTCACGACCGCCCCGGGCTGGACGTTCCAGACGATCTCGTAGCGGCTTTCTATTTTCGGCTCATTGAGTTGCACCACGGTGCCGTGACCGACGGGGAGCAATGCCGAAACCACGTTGTTTGAGACGATCGGCTGAATGTCGCTCAGCCATGCAGGATCAACGGTGTAGTAGAGGTTCGCGTCGATCAGATTGACGTGGCTGTTTTTTTCATGGAAGGGCACGCCGATTCCACCGGGAACGCGAGCAGCGATCTCGAGAAAGACGATGCTGCCGTCCGCTTCATTGAAGAATAGTTCATGGTGCGTCGAGCCGTTCTCGAAGCCGAGCGCGGTGACGACGTCCTGATTGAATTGGAAAAGACGCTGCCTCAGCGCCTCGGGGATCGCGGGATAGACGGAGAGCGGCTTACCCTGGACGAAATCGAAATTGGAACAGCCGAGTTCCAGGATACCGCTGAAGACGACGATACCGTTGCGCACGAACGAATCGCATTGGTACATGGTGCCGGAAATGAATTCATCCACTTCGTACTCGAAACGGAAGATTTCATCCTCGACGACTTTGCGTGCCACGAGGAAATCTTCGTAGCTTTCAACAACCGTGACGTTGAAGCTGCCGGCCGCTCTGGTCGGCTTGACGACGAGACGTTTGCCGAGCTTCTCGACCAGCGCGTCGTAGTAGGCCTGCGGCTCAGCGGAGAGCCTGTTGCGATCCAGTTTTTCGTAACCTGGTACGCGCACACCGTGCTTCGCTACGGCCTCTTTCATCTCCAGTTTGTCGCGAAAGCGTTGTACCATGTCCGGGGAGTCGCCCGGAATGTCAAGGGTGACACGGATCGTCGCCGCACCCAGCACGTTGCATTCCTCTTGGCAGAACACGCGAACAGCGTCCGCATTACCAGCTTGCCCGATTTCATGTTCGACCAGAACCAGCATCTCTTCGACGCTCAGTACCGGCCGTACGTTGTCCGTCAGCGCGCCGCCGACACGCACGATGTCGTCCATGTGCCGTGCAATGCGTGCGTTGACCACTTCATCGCGATAGAGTACCAGGACGGTGCGCACCTTGGATCGCACCTTCTCGAGAGCCGCGTCCGAAGCAAAATTCACATACGCCTGTGTGATGAATACAAGGGTCTTGACCATGATCAGCTTCAAGGCTTTGCGCTGGATAGCGCATGATTCGTGGGGCGCATGCTCATCCATGCATTCGAAAACAACACGGCCACACACGTGGCAACAATGAGCGAGGGAACCAGCGGCGACGGCCAACCTACAAAACTTTGCTCGACGAGCAGCGCAAGCGCCGGCACAGACGGCACGATGATGGAGACGCGTGGTGCACCCAGTACGACGATCGCATGCTGCAGCGTAAATACGGGAATCACTACGGACACCAGGGAAAGCAGTACCAGCCTGCCCAGGAGCATCAGGTCGATGGCATGCAGAGTCGTGCCAAGCGACTGCGACAAGCCAACGGCTCCCGTGAGCACGATCAGGAGATAAAAGCGATTACAAAGGATATCCAGCGTCTTGCATTGGATTTTCTTGACGACTTGCGCCGACCAATAGACATAGACCCCGCCAGCTATGCCAGCGATGGTTGCCAGTGCGATACCGGAATACAGCCTGGACATTTCGATTGCGATCACCCCTTCCGTTGCGACGCGAGCGGCGACGAGGCTGAAGAGACACAAGGAAATCAATATGCAGCCCAGCGTGCGCAATGACCAGAAACTCGCTTGTCCAGCAAACAATCCACACACCAGCACGGCAATCGGCACGCATCCCTGATAAATAGCTGACTCGACGGAAGCCTCTATTCTTTGCAACGCCAAAAACATGAAATACCACGCAGCAACAGTCAGCATGTTCAGGATGACAACTTCCGAAAAATGCTTGCGCAGCAGATCGAATGGCCGCCCCCCTCTCATCAGGTGCGCACCAAGGAAAATGACGTAGGCCGTCAGGAGGGCAATGAAAGTCAGAGTCGACCCGCTGATGTTCGAAAATGCAAACGTCACCCAAACCGCGGAAAGTGCGGTACTGACGCAGTAAACCGCGATTGTCAGATATCCGTTACGTAAGACTTGCATTTCAGACTCCATTGGAAACAGCAACTTCGATTAATTCACGAGGAGACGCCGTTTCGGGGTCGTTGTGCTGTCGGGCGAAAACATCCGGTTCTCAAACAAGGTGTCCGTGTGTCCGCTTGATCCGGGTTTCGTGGGGGTGCTGACCATGTCAAAAGACACGCAATATTCGTGCCGATATATCTTCACAGGCTCTGACGGCTGTAGCCTTCAGTACCTCAACCGCTCGGGCCACAGCTCCTGCAAGATGGTGGTGGCGATCTCTTCGATGGACTTGGTGGTCGTCGAGAGCCAGCGGATTCCCGCGCGGCGCATCATGGCCTCGGCTTCGGAGACCTCGGTGCGGCAGTTTTCCAGGCTGGCGTAGCGCGATTCGGGGCGGCGCTCGTTGCGGATTTTTGACAGGCGCTCGGGTTGGATCGTCAGGCCAAAGATTTTTTTGCGGTGCGGCTCCAGCGCCGGTGGCAGCTGGCGGCGCTCGAAGTCCTCGGGGATCAGCGGGTAGTTCGCCGTCTTGAGGCCGCACTGCATCGCCAGGTACAGGCTGGTCGGCGTTTTGCCGCTGCGGCTTACGCCGACCAGGATCACGTCGGCGCCCGCCAGGTCGCTGTGGCTCTGGCCGTCGTCGTGCGCCAAGCTGAAGTTGATGGCCTCGATGCGGTTGCTGTATTCCTGGCTGCCGCTCACGTCGCTGAAGCGGCCCACGCGGTGGTGCGACTTGATCCCCAGCTCCTGCTCCAGCGGGCGCACGAAGGTGCCGAACATGTCCAGCAGCATGCCCTTGCAGCCGCTCTGGATGACCTTGAGCACCTCCATGTTCACCAGCGTGGTGAAGACGATGGGTTTCTTGCCCTCCGCGTCTCCCGTGTGGTTGATCTGCCGTACCGCCTGGTGCGCCTTGTCCACGGTATCGACGAAGGGCAGGCGCACGTGGCGCGGCTTCATCTCGAACTGCGCGAGGATGGCGTTGCCAAAGGTTTCTGCGGTGATTCCGGTGCCGTCGGAGACGAAAAATACGGTGCGCGAGTGCATGGGGGCCGACTTCGGGAGTTTCCGGATGGGGGGATTGGAAGGGGACAGCGTGCGCCCGCCGCCCGGGCCGCGGGCCGCCGGCTGACGCAAGCCTACAATTGTGGCCAATATTCGGGGGCGTCCCGTACCGCCCGTCCCAATTTCCACCCCAATTTGCAATGCACCCCTCCGGCCCACAAGCACAAAGAAGATCAGGCCGCTGCCCGTGCATGGCCGCGCACCCCCGCCACGCCGGGGACGCGCGCGCAGACCCGGTTTCAACTTCTGGAGCTTTCCCATGTCTGCACTCTTCCCCCCGACCGCCCTGGTCGTTCCGTTTGAAAACCTGAGGATGACCGACGTCGGGGCCGTCGGCGGCAAGAACGCCAGCCTCGGCGAGATGATCTCGCAGCTGCCGCAGGGCCTGCGCGTTCCCACGGGCTTTGCGACCACGGCGCATGCGTTTCGCGCGTTCCTGCAGCACGACGGGTTGGCGGACCGCATCCGCTCCCGGCTTCAGGGGCTGGACACCGAGGACGTGCGCGCGCTCGCGGCGGCGGGCGCGGAAATCCGCGCCCTGGTGCAGGCGCAGCCCTTCCCGATGGACCTGCAACGGGCGGTCGCCGACAGGTTCGCCACGCTCTGCGCGGAGCATCCCGGTGCGTCGTTTGCCGTGCGCTCCTCGGCCACTGCCGAGGATCTGCCCGAGGCCTCGTTTGCCGGCCAGCAGGAGAGCTTTCTGAACGTCACGGGCCTGACCGACGTTCTGCTCAAGATCAAGCAGGTGTTTGCCTCGCTGTACAACGACCGCGCGATCTCCTACCGCGTGCACAAGGGCTTCGAGCACGAGGGGGTGGCCCTGTCCGCGGGTGTGCAGCGCATGGTGCGCTCCGACCTGGGCGCGGCCGGCGTGATGTTCACCATCGACACCGAGTCCGGTTTCGCGGACGTGGTCTTCATCACCAGCAGCTACGGCCTGGGCGAGACCGTGGTGCAGGGCGCCGTGAACCCCGACGAGTTCTACGTGCACAAGCCCATGCTGCGCGCCGGCCGGCAGGCGCTGATCCGGCGCACCCTGGGCAGCAAGCTGGTGCAGATGGTGTTCTCCAGCCCCGAGGAACAGGTGCGCAGCGGCCAGCTGGTGCAGACCGTGGACGTGCCCGCCGCGCAGCGCAACCGCTATTCGCTGACCGACGCCGAGGTCGCGCAGCTCGCGCACTGCGCGCTGCTCATCGAGCAGCACTATGGCCGCCCCATGGACATCGAATGGGGCAAGGACGGCAGCGACGGCGAGATCTACATCCTTCAGGCGCGTCCCGAGACCGTCAAGAGCCAGCCCCGGGCCCAGACCGAGCTGCGCTACCAGCTCAAGGGCCAGGGCAACGTGCTCGCCGAGGGCCGCGCGATTGGCCAGAGGATCGGCACCGGGCCGGTGCGCCTGGTGCGCAGCGTCACCGAAATGGACCGGGTCCAGCCCGGCGACGTGCTCGTGACCGACATGACCGACCCGAACTGGGAGCCCGTGATGAAGCGCGCCAGCGCCATTGTCACGAACCGCGGCGGCCGCACCTGCCACGCCGCGATCATTGCGCGCGAGCTGAGCATTCCGGCCGTGGTCGGCTGCGGCGACGCGACCGAGCGCCTGAAGGAGGGCACGCTGGTCACCGTGAGCTGCGCCGAGGGCGACACCGGCCGCGTCTACGACGGACTGCTGGAGACCGAGGTCAGCGAGGTACAGCGCGGCGCCATGCCGCCGATCGCGACCAAGATCATGATGAACGTGGGCAACCCGCAGCTGGCCTTCGACTTTGCCCAGCTGCCCAACGAGGGCGTGGGCCTGGCGCGGCTGGAGTTCATCATCAACAACAACATCGGCGTGCACCCCAAGGCGATCCTGGACTACCCGCAGATCGACGCCGACCTGAAGCAGGCCGTGGAGTCCGTGGCCCGGGGCCACGCGAGCCCGCGCGCGTTCTACGTTGACAAGGTGGCCGAAGGCGTGGCGACCATCGCTGCGGCGTTCTGGCCGAAGCCGGTGATCGTGCGCCTGTCGGACTTCAAGAGCAACGAATACCGCAAGCTCATCGGCGGCAGCCGCTACGAGCCCGAGGAGGAAAACCCGATGCTCGGCTTTCGCGGCGCCGTGCGCTACCTCAGCGCAGACTTTGGCGCGGCCTTTGCGATGGAGTGCGAGGCACTGCGGCGCGTGCGCGGCGACATGGGGCTGAGCAACGTGCAGGTGATGGTGCCCTTCGTGCGCACGCTGGGCCAGGCCGAGCGCGTGACCCAGCTGCTGGCCACGCACGGCCTGGAGCGCGGCAAGGACGGGCTGAAGCTGATCATGATGTGCGAGGTGCCGAGCAACGCCATCCTGGCCGAGCGCTTTCTGGCGTTCTTCGACGGCTTTTCGATCGGCTCGAACGACCTGACCCAGCTCACGCTGGGGCTGGACCGCGACTCGGGGCTGGAGCTGCTGGCGCAGGACTTCGACGAGCGCGACCCGGCCGTGCAGGCGCTGATCCACCAGGTCATCCGGACCTGTCTGGCGCAGGGCAAGTACATCGGCATCTGCGGCCAGGGCCCGAGCGACCACCCGGACTTTGCACAGTGGCTGGCGGACGAGGGCATCTCGTCGATCTCGCTCAACCCGGACAGCGTGATCGCCACCTGGCAACGGCTCGCGGGCTGACCCGCGCAGGCCCGTGATGCCGCCGATGCCGCCAATGCAGCAGCCCGCACACCGCCCCGCGCACCCGGGCGAGGAGCCCATGGCCGACCCGCCCGCGCCGCAGCTGCACGACGCGCGGCATCTCTGGCTCAAGGCCGGGCTGCTGCTGCTCTGGGCGCTGGTCTCATTTGGCGCCGCCTACTGCGCGGACGACCTGCAACGGCTGGTGTTCGGCGGCTGGCCCCTGGGCTACTGGATTTCCGCCCAGGGCGCGGTGCTGGTGTTCATCGGCATCGTGGTCGCCGATGGCTGGGCCATGGGCCGCATCGAGCGGCGCGACGCGCGGCGGCCGCGGCGCGCGGGTACAGACCGCCACCAGGGCTGACGTGGACGCCGACCGCGCCCAGCTGTGGCGGCTGCACCGCATCCTGGCGCTGTATGCCGCGGGGGTGCTGGGCTTTCTCGCGCTCATGGCCTGGGCCGAGAGCCAGGGCCTCGCGCGGCACTGGATCGGCCCGATCTTCCTGTTCCTCCCGGTGATGGTCTACGCCGGGATCGGCGTGTACCACCGCACCAGCGACCCCGAGGACTATTACGTCGCGCGGCGGCGCATTCCGCCCATGTACAACGGCATGGCCACCGCCGCCGACTGGATGAGCGCCGCGTCGTTCATCAGCCTGTCCGGGGCGCTGTACCTGCAAGGCTTCTCCGGCACACCGGGGCAGGCCGGCGGGCTCGCCTATCTGCTCGGCTGGACGGGGGGCTTCTGCCTGGTCGCGCTGCTCATCGCACCGCAGCTGCGGGCCATGCAGCTGTACACCGTGCCCGACTTCTTTCATGTGCGCTTTGGCGGGCGCTGGCCGCGCGCCATCGCGGCGCTGGCGGCCGTGCTCTGCTCCTTTACCTATGTGGTGGCGCAGATCTACGGCGTGGGGCTGATCGCGTCGCGCCTGACCGGCGTGCAATTCGAGATCGGGATCATGCTCGGCCTGGGCGGGGTGCTGCTGTGCTCATTTCTGGGCGGCATGCGCGCCATCACCTGGACGCAGGTGGCGCAGTACGTGGTGGTCCTGCTGGCGTTCATGATCCCGGTGTCGTGGCTGGCGTACAAGCAGCTGGGCAATCCGCTCGCGTCCCTGGTCTACGGCGCGCAAATCGGCAAGATCGCCGACCTGGAGGCGCAGCTGCGCGCATCCCCCGCCGAACAGCAGGTGCAGCGCGCCTATCTGCAACGCGCCGAAGATTTTGCCGCGCGCCTGCAGGACGTGGACGCCGCGCTGGAGCGCGAGCGCGCGAAGGGCCGTGAGCGCATCCGCGCGCTGCGCGCCCAAAACGCCGACATGCGGCTGATCGTCGCGGCCAGCCGCGAG
>NZ_AFAL01000081.1 GCF_000193225.1 Verminephrobacter aporrectodeae subsp. tuberculatae At4
GAGCCGAGCCGAGCC
This sequence comes from Verminephrobacter aporrectodeae subsp. tuberculatae At4, assembly GCF_000193225.1. Lineage (GTDB taxonomy): Bacteria > Pseudomonadota > Gammaproteobacteria > Burkholderiales > Burkholderiaceae_C > Acidovorax > Acidovorax aporrectodeae. The sequence continues at coordinate 16 of NZ_AFAL01000081.1, forward strand.
GAGTATAGAGAGGGAAGGGCCAGCCCCCCGGCTTCGCCCTTCAAAGACCGCTGGCCAAATCACACGGCTGGCTGTCGGATTCATCGCCCCCACGGACGCCCGCACGGCGGCGTCGGACAGGGCCACCGGGCGTGGCCTGCCGTCTGCTGCCACAGGCGGCGGGCATGCCAAGTCACCCCGTCATGTGATGAAACCCCCACGCCCGAGCGGCATGGGGGAGTTCCAACGCATTCAAACCCCTGTCCACGACTTCTCCCGGGCTGCATTGCCTCGGGAATTACGCACCGCCCCTGCCAAGGCATCTCCGTGACGTGGCCCTGTGCCCGCACGGGATGCACCGCAGGTCCGGATCAACCCTCTGTCCATCCATTCCACCGCAAACACCATGGCCACCACCCCCGACCCCAACGCCCTCACCACCATCGCCAGCGTCGAATGCTCTGACCTCATCCTTTCCGCTAACGAGACCTGCACCTACACCATCGTCTTCACCAGAGCGGTGAAACCGGCAACCTTCACCCTTGCGGACCTGAAGATTGTCAAACCCAGCACGTATGAGGTGATAACCAACAAGGGCGAGTTGTCGAACCTGCGCACCACGGACAACAACATCACTTGGAAGTTCGACCTGAAGGCCCCGGATTCCGGCGACTCGACTGGCAACCTTATCCTTCTGCATGCCGAAGACGTGGAGGATGTGAATGGCAACCGGTGCGCAGGAGTAGGCGTACAAGGCGTAGACGTGCTGAGCCGCATGTACTCAGACGGGGTACAGGCATTCCGCGCACACACCTACACCATCGACACCACAAAGCCCACCGCCACCGTCACGTTCAACAAAAGCGCCTTCACGGTCGGTGAAACCGCCACCGTGACCTTTGCCTTTAGCGAGGATGTGGGCACCAGCTTCGGCCGCGACGACGTCGAGGTGGACAACGGTACGCTGGGCGAGCTGACCCGCGTCGCAAACACCAATAGATGGACCGCCAGCTTCACGCCCTCAGTCAACGTGGAGGACGCGAGCAATACCATCCGCGTGAACCTCACGGGCGTGACCGACCTTGCGGGCAACGCCGGAACGGGAAAGGCGGCGAGCACGATCGACACCACGAAGCCCAGCGCTACCGTCACGCTCGACAAGAGCATCTTCAAGGTCGGCGAAACCGCCACCGTGACCTTTGCCTTCAGCGAGGACGTGGGCACCAGCTTCAGCAGCGCCGACGTCGTGGCGGAAAACGGTACGCTGGGCGAGCTGACCCGCACCGCAGGCACGAACAGCTGGACCGCCACCTTCACGCCCACGAACGGTCTGCAAAAGACTACCAACAACAGCATCCGCGTGAACCTCACGGGCGTGACCGACATCGTGGGCAACGCCGGCACGGGACAGGCGGTGAGTACGGGCTACACGATAGACACCCTGCGACCCACCGCCACCATCACGCTCGACAAAAGCGCCCTCAAGGTCGGCGAAACCGCCACCGTGACCTTCGCCTTTAGCGAGGATGTGGGCACCAGCTTCGATGCCCACGATATTGTCGGGATGGACAACGTCCGTGGGCTGGACAATCTGACCCGCGTCGAAAGCACCAACAACTGGACCGCCCGCATCACGCCCACGGAGGACGTGGAGGCCGCGCTCAATACCATCCGTGTAAACCTCGCGGGCGTGACCGACACCACGGGCAACGCCGGAGAGGGCCAGGCGGCGAGTACGAACTACACGATCAGCACCCGGCCGCCCAGCGCCGGCGTCACGATCGACAGGAGCCTCCTCAGGGTCGGCGAAACCGCCACCGTGTCCTTCTCCTTCAACAAGGACGTGGGCGCCAGCTTCGGCCTCGACGACGTCGAGGTGGACAACGGCACGCTGAGCGAGCTGACCCGCGCCTCAACCACCAATAACTGGACCGCCAACTTCACGCCCACGGCCAACGTGGAGGCCGCGAGCAATACCGTCCGCGTGAAACTCACGGGCGTGACCGACACCGCGGGCAACGTCGGAGTGGGACAGGTGGTGAGTACGAACTACGCGATCGACACCCGGCCGCCCGGCGCCACCATCACACTCGACAAGAGCAGCCTCCGGGTCGGCGAAACCGCCACCGTGACCTTTGCCTTCAGCGAGGACGTGGGCACCAGCTTCAGCAGCGACGACGTCGAGGTGGACAACGGCACGCTGGGCGCGCTGACCCGCACCGCAAGCACGAACACCGCCCCCTTCACGCCCACGGCCGACGTGGAGGACGCGAGCAATACCATCCGCGTGAAACTCACGGGCGTGACCGACACCGCGGGCAACGCCGGAGTGGGACAGGCGGCGAGCACCAACTACGTGGTGGACACCCGGGCCCCGGTATTCGCCAGCGCCACGGTGAACGGCGCCCAGCTGGTGCTCAGCTACACCGAGGGCCTGAGCCTGGACGCAGGCCACGTCGCGGCGAACGGGGCCTTTGCGGTGCTCGTGAACAACACCGCGAATGCCGTTACCCGGGTCAGCGTCGAGCCCCAAGCCAAGACCGTCACGCTCACGCTGAGCACCGCGGTCACGCCTGGCCAATCGGTGAGCGTCGCCTACCAGGACCCCACGGCCGGTGACGACGCCAACGCCATACAGGACACCGCAGGCAACGACGCAGCCAGCTTCGCTGCCACGCAGGTGCGCAACGACACGGCCACACCCGCACCACGCCGCCCTGCCCTGCCGGAGACGCCAAATGCACCGAATGCGGACAGCGACGGTGTGCCCGACGCCCAGGAAAATCAGGCCGTCGGCCCCAAGGGCTCCATCACCGGCGACGGCAACGGAGACGGCATCCAGGACAGCGCGCAGGCCACCGTCGCATCCTTTCGCGCCAAGACAGCCAACAGCTTCGACACCTCGGTGACCCTGGTGGCCGACAGCCGGGACGGCAAGGTCCCCCTGGACAGCCACACCCGCATCACCGGCCTGGAGCAAGAGGACGCTCCCGCCCTGACGCCCCGGGCGCTGGAGACGCCGATCGCGCTGACGAGTTTCAAGGCCGCGCTGGAGACTGCGGGCAGCAGCGAGACCTTCAGCCTGTACGTGGACCCGAAGATCGGCGTCAACGGCTACTGGCTGCAAGACCACAGCGGCACCTGGGTGAACCTGGCGAGCAGCCCTTACGGCGGCAAGATGGTGAACGAAGGCGGGCGGCTGCGGCTGGATTTTCAGATCAAGGACGGCGGGCCGTTCGACGCCGACCGCCAGGCCGACGGCGTCATCACCGCGCCCGGCGCCGCGGCGAAGATGCCGCTGTCCATCGTGGGGCTGGCGCCCGACGTGGCGCACGACGGGTTCTGGTTCTGATTGCGCGAGCCCGGCGCTCAGGCCGTCGTCTGCACGTGCAGGCGACTCGACTGGCAGCGGTGCAGCGCGCGGTAGTGCTCCAGCGCACGGCCGTTGGCGCCGTAGGCGATGGACTCGATGCGCAATAACGGCTCCTGAGCGGGGAGATCCAGCAAGGCGCTGCTCCGGGAATCCGGCAGCACCGCGTCAATCCAGCGCTCGGCGCGCACGATGCGCAGGCCGTATTGGCGGCGCAGCACGTCGTACAGGGAGCGGTTCTCCAGCCGCATGCGGTGCAGTCCCGGGGCCAGGTCGGCCGGCACCGCCGTCTCGACGAGCAGCTGCAACGCGTCATCCACGCTGCGCAGCCGCTTGAGCGCGACGACCTGCTCCCCCTCCCGCAACCCGAGCGCACGGCTCTCGTCCCCGGTCGGTGCGCGCAATTCCTGAAGCAGGACCTGCGTGCGCACCGTGCGGCCCTTGCGCTGCATCTCGTCGGAGAAGCCGAGCACGGTGGAGACGAAGTCCTCGTCGCGCTCACGCGCGGAGACGAACGCGCCCTGGCCCCGGATCTTGTAGATCAGACCGTTGCGCACCAGGTCGGCCAGCGCCTCCCGGACCACGATGCGCGAAATGCCGAACTGCGCGCCGAATTCGGCCTCGGTGGGCAGCTTGTTGCCCACCGCCAGTTCGCCTTGCAGGATCCGCGCACGCAGCGCATCGCGCAGCTGGGTCCACAGGGGCGCCCCCGCGTTGCGGTCCAGGACGGGAGAGGGATTCGTCGGGTGGTTCACGGCGCAGCGGGGTCCATGGTCGGTTCGGCGGGCAATGATGCATCGAAATCGGGCACGGCGGCGAGCCGCGCGTGGTGCCGCTCGCGCAAGATCGCGGCGCAGGCCTGGAGTTCCTCGCGGCGGCGCGCGCTGTCCCAGTGCAGCGCAGCGCCAGCAACGTCGGCCAACTCGGCGAGCAGCGGGTCGCTGAGCTGCCCCCGGATGGCCAGCAGCGTCCGGCGGATCACCAGGTCGGACAGGCGCGCGACGCCGGTATGCACGCAGAGGTAGCGGATTTCTGCCACCGAGTAAGCCGGGGCATGGCGCAGCGGCGCGTCGCCTGCGTGGGCGAAATGCTCTGCGAGCGCCAGCGCCTGCGATCCATAGCGGCAGACCAGGTCGCCGACGCGGCGCGGGTTCAGGCCGCTGCGCTCGCCGACGTGCGCGAGAAAGCGCTCCATCGCTTGCACGCCGGCTGGCCACGCCGCTGCACCGCCGATGGGCAGCTGCGCGGTCGATTGCACGCGCGATCGGCCCAGCTGTCGCAGCACTTCGTCGCTTGCCTGTTCGGCGAGCGATCGGAAGCTTGTCCATTTGCCGCCCACGAGGGACACCAGCGGGACCGCGCGCGCTGCGTTCGGTGGATCGACGGCGACGGCGTGCTCGCGCGGGATCTGCCCCGGGCGCTCGACCTGCGAGCGGGCCAGCGGGCGCACGCCGACAAAGGTGTAGACCACGTCGTCGCGGCCGAAGCGCAGGCGCGGGAACAGTTCGCGCAGCACGCCGAGCAGGTAGTCGATCTCGTGCGGTGCGGTCGCGACCTGGTCCGGGTCATCGACCGGGATGTCGGTGGAGCCGAGCAGCACGCGGCCGAGGAAGGGATAGACGATGCACACGCGCCCATCCGACGCCTCGAAGTAGGTCATGCGGCCATCGAGCGCGTCGTGCAGCGCGGGGTGATCCAGGACGAGGTGCGAGCCCTTGGTCCCCATGACGCGCGAACCCGCCCCCGCGAGCGCCCGGGCCGCGTGGTCGAGCCAGGCACCGCTGGCGTTGACCAGCACGTCGGCCGTGACCTGCACCTGCTCGCCGCTGATCTCGTCGCGCAGCGTCACCGCCTTGCCGTCGCAGCGCGTGAGCTGGCAGTAGTTCGCCGCCACCGAGCGCGGCTGGTCGCGGCAGGCGTCGGCCAGCAACTCGAGGATGAGCCATTCCGGATGGCTGATCCAGGCGTCGAAATAGGTGGCGATCCAGCGCACCGAGGGGCGAAAGAGCCCTGCGTCGGCCGGCGGCACGCGGGAGATCCGGTGCCCGGGCAGCACGCACTGCCGGCGCCCGAGCAGCTCGTACAGGCGCAGGCCGAGCGCGACGACGAACAACCCGCGCGCGCCCGGCGACGCGCTGCGCCCCGCAAAGCGCAGGGCACTGCCGAGCAGCCCGCCAAAGCGGCTCGACAGCGGCACCATGGTCCTGAGCGGGCGCACGAGATGCGGGGCGTTGCGCAGCAGCCGGTTGCGCTCGCGCGTGGCCTCGGCGACGAGCGAGAACGCCCCGCTCTCCAGGTAGCGCAGGCCGCCGTGGATCATGCGCGAAGGGGCACTGCTCGCGCCGGCGGCAAAGTCCCCCTTGTCCACGACCAGGCAGTCCACCCCTTGCAACGACAGGTCGCGGAATACACCGACGCCATTGATTCCCGCGCCCACGATGACGACCGAGAAATGCCGCCCGGCCAGCGCCGGCGTGCGCACGAAGGTTTGCTGGGGGTCGTTCATTGCCCCGGCTCCGCCATGTGCGCGCACACGGGCGGCATGCTTTCGACGAGCTTCAGAAAGCCGCCGTAGTAGTCCGCGCAGGCATCGGCATCCTGCGCGTCGTGCGCGACGCGCTCGAAGGATGGCGCGGGCATGCTCGCGCCCTGCGACATGGCCGCGTACAGCGCGGCGCCGCGCGCGCCGGTCTCGTCGTCGCCGCAGCGCGCAACGGAATGCCCGAGGAAGGATGCGATCAGCCGCACCAGGCGCACGTCGCGCGCGCCGCCGCCCAGCGCGGCCACGCGGGTGCGCACGCCGAGCCCGCATGACGCGAGGCGACCGAGGTGCCGCGCGTGCAGCGCGGCCACCGCATCGACCACGGCGCGGGCCATGTGCGCGCGGCCGTGCTGCGGCCGGAGCCCGATGAAACCGGCCGCCACGCCTTCCGGCACGCTGCCTCCGTTGATGAAGGGCAGGAAGCGCAGCCCCTGCGCGCCCAGGGGCACGGACAGCGCGCAGTCGAGCAGCTGCGCCGCACCGTGCAGGCCCAGCGTGCGCGCCAGCCACGCGACGTTGGCCATGGAGGACGGGCTGTTCTCCAGGTACAGGCGCTGGCCCGCCACGCCGAAGTTCACGATGGCTCCGACCGCGGGCTTGGGCTCGCGCACGCTGTCGATCACCGCGTTCACGCACCAGGTGCCGAGCACGGCGACCGCCTGGCCGCGTTGCGGCGCGCCGACCGCCATGAGCGACGCGAGCAGGTCGATCGCGCTGGCCGCCAC
>NZ_AFAL01000080.1 GCF_000193225.1 Verminephrobacter aporrectodeae subsp. tuberculatae At4
TCTCGCACCACAAATGCGCCGGGCGCGCGAACTGGGGCCGCACGCGGGAGACGCTGGCGCTGATCGAGGCGCTCGCGCAGCGCCAGAGGATCGCGCTCGACGCCTACCCCTACGTGGCCGGATCCACCCTGCTGCGCGAGGACCTGGTGGACGGCGTCATCGACGTGCTGCTCACCTGGTCCGACCCGCACCCCGGGATGGCGGGCCGCCTGCTCTCCGACATCGCGCGCGCATGGGGCTGCACCGAGCAGCAGGCCTGCCTGCGGCTCCAGCCCGGCGGCGCCTGCTATTTCCAGATGCACGAAGAAGACGTGGAGCGCGTCATCGCGCACCCGCTGAGCATGATCGGCAGCGACGGCCTGCCGCACGACCGCCACCCGCACCCGCGCCTGTGGGGCACGTTCCCGCGCGTGTTCGCGCGCTACTGGCGCGAGCGCCGCCTGTTCACGCTGGAGCAGGCGGTGCACAAAATGACCGGGATGACGGCGCGCAATCTGCGCATCGCCGGGCGCGGGTTGCTGCGCGCGGGCGCCATGGCCGACGTGGTGGTGTTCGACCCCGCAAGCATCGCCGACACCGCCACCTACGAGCAGCCGCGCGGCCTGAGCCGGGGAATCGACCAGGTGTTCGTCAACGGCGTGCTGACCTACCGCGGCGGCGACTCCGCCGGGGTGCGCGCACGCGCGGGCCGCATGCTCGTGCGCGGGGCCTGAGCCGCGCGTGCCCACACCCGGCTGCTGGTGGGGCCGGTGATTCTGATGAAATGGGGCCCCGTAGCCCCCACCCCAAGCGCCCGAAGCGCGCCCCGAATGAACATCCAGCTCCTGTCCGACCTGCACCTCGAGGTGCAGCCGCACTTCGTTCCGGAACCGACCCCGGACGCCAGCGTGCTGGTGCTCGCGGGCGACATCGGCTCGTACCAGCCCGGATCGCAGCTCGGCGACGACGACTTTGGCCTGGCCCGTTTCTCGCCGCTGCCGCAGTACGCGGGCTGGCCCACGCCAGTGCTTTTCGTCCCCGGCAACCACGAATACGACGCCCTGGACTTCGACGCCGCGCACCAGCGGCTGCGGTGCACCTGCGAGCGCCTGGGGATTACCTGGCTGGAGCGCGAGAGCGTGCTGCTGCAGGGCGTGCGCTTCGTCGGCACCACCCTCTGGAGCGACTTCGACGCGCTCGCCGGCGGCGCAGGCCCGAACGACCCCGGGCTGCGGCTGAAGCTGCGCGACAAGGCCTTTCGCGCAGCCAACTTCTATTTGCGCAGGACCGGGGGGACGCGCGCCGGGGTGCCGTTTCTCGCCGAACCCATGCGCGCGCAGGCGCTGGCCTGCCAGCAATGGCTCGAGGCCGCGCTGCAGGTACCGTTCGCAGGGCCGACCGTCGTGGTCACGCACTTTGCCCCCAGCCTGCGCAGCGCCGACCCGCGCTATGGGCTGGTTCCCGCAACCGCGGGCTTTTGCAACGCGCTCGACGCGCTGCTCGCGCGGGCCCGGCTGTGGCTGCACGGGCACCTGCACGCGCCCAGCGACTACTGGGTCCAGGGCACGCGCAGCGATGGTTCCGCCTGGCAATGCCGTGTGGTCGCCAACCCCCTGGGCTACGCGCGCAAGGGCGAGCAGACGGCGTTCCAGCCGCGCGGCTCGATCGCCGTATGATCGGCGCGCGGCGGGCATGGCTCGCTGCGCACAGAAAAAAACCTGACCCAGGTCAAGAAGCCAGGCGCCCGCGCAGCGTAGTCTGCGCCATCCCTTCCCGGAGAGAACACCATGAACATCCTGCTCGCCGTCGATGGCAGCGCCTATACCAAGAAAATGCTGGCCTATCTGAGCACGCACGAGGACCTGCTCGGCAACAGCCACGCGTACACCCTGCTCACGGTGCAGCCCCCGCTGCCCGCACGGGCACGCGCCGCCTTGGGCAAGGAGGTCGTGGACGCCTACTACGAGGAAGAGGCCGAAGCGATCCTCGCTCCGGTGTGCAAGTTTCTCGCACGCCATGGCATCGAGGCCAAGCGCTGCGTCAAGGTGGGCGCGATTGGCGAGACCATTGCCAAGGTGGCCGACACCGGCCGCTTCGACCTGCTGGTCATGGGCTCGCACGGCCATGGCGCCCTTGCCACGCTGGTGCTCGGCGCGGTCACCACGCGGGTGCTGGCGCACAGCAAGATTCCCGTGCTGCTCGTGCGCTGACGGACCGGGCCCGGGTCCGGTCCGTTCAGGTGGACAGCGACCGGGTTGCGGCGCGCATGAGCGCACGCGACAGGGTGTCGAGCAGTTCCGATTCCAGGTTCCAGCAATGCCAGTACAACTGGATCGGCAGCGACCTGCCGGGCGCCAGGTCCACCATGCTGCCGTTTGCGATCGGGTCGCGCGCCAGCAACTCGGGCACCACGCCCACGGCCCAGCCTGCGGCCACGGCGCGCATCTGCGCCTCCGACCCCGGAACGAACAGGTGCTTGAGCGCCACGCGGTGGAGCCCGAACGCGCGCGCGACGAATTCCGCGGCCATATCGTCCTTGCGGTTGAACGACAGGAACGACACCTCGCGAAAGTTATGCGGCGTCAGCCCCTGCGGCAGGTACTGCTGCGCGTAGTCCGTGGACGCCACGGCCACGTAGTGCATGGCCCCCAGGGGAAGCATCTTGCAGCCGCGCAGCGCCTGTTCGAGCGTGGTCACGCAGCCGAGCACCTGGCCCGAGCGCAGCCATTCCTGGGTGAAGTCCTGGTCGTCGACGATGATTTCCAGCGGCAGATGCTGGCGCACCAGGTCGTGCAGCGCGCCCATGGCCCAGGTGGCGATGCTGTCGGCGTTGATGGCGATCGAGATGCGCTCGTCCTCGCGCGTGCCGTCGGGCGTGTGCGGCGTCAGTTCCTGCAAGTCGCGCTCCAGGTCGGCGCGCAGCAGCCGCTGCTGCTGGGTGTGCTTGAGCAATAGCCGCCCGGCCGGCGTGGCCCGCAGCGGCCGGCTGCGCACGATGAGCACCGAGCCCACCTGCGCTTCGAGCGCGCGCAGGCGCTGCGACACGGCCGACTGGGTGACGTTCAGGCGCTGCGCAGCGCGCTCGAAACCGCCTTCTTCAACGATGGCGGCAAGGCATTCCAGGGCGACTGGATCGTAGGTGCTCATGGTCTGCGGGGCACGCCGGCCCGGTGGAGATAAGGGATTAGATGCGCTGATGTTTTTGGAACAAGTTTAATTTTGCTTTTGGCCGCGCGCAATCTCGCGCACACTGCCCCGCATGAACACCATTGTCTTAGGCGCCGGAATCATCGGCGTGAGCACGGCCTGGCACCTGCTCGAGCGCGGCCACCGGGTCACCATCGTCGAGCGCCAGCCCGACGCTGCGCTGGAGACCAGTTTCGCGAACGCAGCGCAGATCTCGGTGAGCTACTGCGAGCCCTGGGCGAACCGCGATGCGCCGCTCAAGGCCCTCAAATGGATGTTCGACAAGCAGGCCCCGCTGTTGCTGCGCCCGCAGTGGGACTGGCGGCAATGGCGCTGGGGCCTGCAGTTCCTCGCGCAGTGCAACGACGCGGCGTTCGAGCGCAACGTGGCGCAGATCGTCGCGCTCGGCGCGTACAGCCACGCCGCGCTGAAAGACTTGGTGCGCACCACGGGGATCGAATACAACCGGCTCGAACGCGGCATCGTCCACTTCTACACCGACCAGAAATCGTTCGACGCCGCGGGCCACGCGGCCGAGCTCATGCGCCGGCACGGCGTGCAGCGCCGCCTGATCAGCCGCGAGGAACTGCTGCAAATCGAGCCCGCGTTCAGGCCCTATGGCGCGCGCATCGTCGGCGGCACCTACACCGGCACCGACGAAAGCGGCGACGCCCGCGTCTTCACGCAAGAGCTCGCGCGCCGCTGCGCGGCGCGCGGCGCGCAGTTCCTGTACGGCCACGACGTGCTGCGGCTCAACCGGAGCGGCGACGCCATCGACTCCGTCGCCACCATGCCGCGCGAACCCGGCGCGGGCAGCAGCCTCGTGCTGCAGGCCGACGCCGTCGTCGTCGCCTGCGGCTCCTACAGCGCGCCGTTGCTGCGCGGCGTCGGCGTGGACCTGCCGATCTACCCCGGCAAGGGCTACAGCGCCACGTTCCCCCTGCTGCAACCCGACGCCGCGCCCCTGGTGTCGAGCATCGACGACAGCCGCAAGATCGCCATCAGCCGCCTGGGCAATACGCTGCGCGTGGCCGGAACCATCGAACTGGGCGGCTTCGACCTGTCGCTCGACGGCGCCGTGGCCAGGGCGCGCTGCCGCATGCTGTCGCAGCGCATCGAGGAAGTCCTGCCCGGCGTGTGCGACACGCGCGCGCCGGAGCAGGGCGGCAACCCGCAGCACTGGGCGGGCCTGCGCCCGGCCACGCCGACGAACATCCCGTTCATCGGCCAGACGCGCGTGCGCGGGCTGTGGGTGAACGCCGGCCATGGAACGCTGGGCTGGACGCATGGCGCGGGTTCGGGAAAGGCGCTGGCAGCGCTCATCAGCGGCGAGCAGCCGAGCATGAACTTCAGCTTTCTGGGCGCCGTGGCGGCCGCGCCGCGCAGCCCCGTGGTCGCGGCCTGAGCCGAGAGCCGGCGCCAGGCGGCGGACGGTAGCAGACACGGGCCGGGAGCGCTACGATCCCGGCCATGTCCACACCACACTGTCTGCAGCATCTCTTTCTCAGCACCTCCAGCCGCGCGCCGGGTCAGGTGGGCAACACCGAATGGCTGGCACGCCGGGCCGCCGACACCTTGCCCGCTGGCAGCACGCAAACCTGGCACCACTTGGCGCACATGGACCTGCCGCCCTTCATCGACCAGCGCCACACCACGGGGAGCTACCAGCCCCCCGAGGGGGACATGAGAACACTGCTCGACGCCACGCTGGCGGCTGAGCACATCGTGTTCGTCTCGCCCGTTTACTGGTACAGCATTCCCTCGCCGCTCAAGACCTATCTGGACCACTGGAGCGCCTGGATGCGGGTTCCGGGTCTGGCCTTCAAGGAGCCCATGGGTGCCAAGACCCTGTCGCTCATCACCACCAGCGGCGACCGCGCCCGGGCGCAGCCGATGATCGATTCCCTCATCCTGTGCGCCAAGTTCCTGGGCATGCGCTGGGGCGGCGCGCTGTGGGGGCAGGGCGGGCCACCCGGCGCGGTGCAGGCAGATGCGCGCGCCGTCGCTGAGGCAAACGACTTCTTCCAGGCAGCGGCGCGCTCCACGGACGCGCTACGGCCATGAATACCTGCCCCCTGCGCGCGCACCGCCCGTGAACCGATCTCTTCCACGCCCTGTGCTGGCGCTGCCCCCGAGTTTCTCGCGCCGCGAATTTCGCACGGCGCTGGGGATGTTTGCCACGGGCGTGACCATCGTCACCGCGCGCAACGCGGCGGGCGCTCTGGTGGGGCTCACGGCCAACTCCTTCAACTCGGTGTCGCTCGATCCGCCGCTGGTCCTGTGGAGCCTGTCGCATGGCGCGAGCAGCCTGTCCGCGTTTGCCAACGGCTCGCACTACGCCATCCACGTGCTCGCCGCAGACCAGAAGACCCTGGCCGAGCGTTTCGCCGCACGCGGAATCGACCGCTGGGACGGCCTGGAGCACCGCCCCGGAATCAGCGGCGCGCCCCTGCTGGTCGGCGCCGCAGCCACCTTCGAATGCTTCAACCGCAGCCGCTACCAGGAGGGAGACCACACCATCTTCGTGGGCGAGGTCGAGCGCTGCGAACACCGTGCAGGCGCATCGCCCCTGCTCTACCACGGGGGGCGCTTCTATACCGAGCACCCGCTGTGATGCGGCGGCCTGCCCGGGTGAACTCCTGGGCAGAGCCCGCGCGCGTTGATTACGCGTCCCGGGGTGCGCGCGCCGCTTCGCTGATCCACTCGGCGGCCCGCTCGGCCAGCATCAGCGTGGGCGCATTCGTGTTGCCGCTGGGGATGCTCGGCATGGCGCCCGCGTCCACCACGCGCAGCCCCGCGATTCCGCGCACGCGCAGCTGCGCGTCGAGCACCGCCATCGGATCGCCGGCGCGGCCCATCTTCGTGGTTCCCACGGGGTGGAAGATGGTGCTCGCGATATCGCCGGCCAGGCGCGCGAGATCCGCGTCGCTCTGGAACTGCGCTCCGGGCCTCCACTCCTGCGGCTGGTAGCGCGCCAGCGCGGGCTGGGCCAC
>NZ_AFAL01000079.1 GCF_000193225.1 Verminephrobacter aporrectodeae subsp. tuberculatae At4
CGCGAGAAGGCGGGAATCATGCGCGCGGGCCGTCCCGTGATCGTCGGCGACCCCATGGCGCCCCAAAGCATTGCCGATCATGCGGCGCAGATCGGTGCCGACCTCTGGCGCTTCGGGCGGGACTTCGGCTTCTCGGGCGACAAGCAGCAATGGAGTTGGACGGGCCGCAGTCGGCGGTACGCCGGACTGGCCCAGCCTGCGTTGCGCGGTGCCAACCAACTGCTCAACGCATCGGCTGTGCTGGCTGCGTTCGACGCCTTGCACGAACGCCTTCCGATCACGGCGCAGGCGTTGCGCAATGGGCTGGCCATGGTCGAACTGCCCGGCCGCTTCCAGATCGTTGCGGGGCAACCCACGCTGGTGCTGGACGTGGCGCACAACCCCCACGCCATGGCCGCGCTCGCTGCGAACCTGGACGCCATGGGCTTCTTCCCCGCGACGCACGCGGTTTTCGGGGCCATGGCCGACAAGGACCTGGAGAGCATGCTGACCAAGGTGGACCCTTTGATCGACCGCTGGTACTTCAGCGACCTGCCGACCCCGCGCGCGCAGACCGCCGCGGCGCTGCAGCAGATATGGCACGCCGTGCACCAGGCGGCGGGCGGCCGCCGCGCTGCCCTGACGAGCCTGCACGCAGACCCGATGCAGGCCCTGCGGGCCGCGCAGGCCGCGGCGGACCCCGCTGATAGAATCGTGGTCTTTGGATCGTTTTACACGGTGGGCGGGGTGCTGATTGACGGAACACCCCGGCTGCACGCGAAACATCCGGGTGAAGCATCCGAGCGTATGAGCCACTCCGAGCAGATCCGCACGAGTCCCTAACTCCCTCCCATGGCATTTTTCAAGTTTCGCTGGCCTGGTAGCCAGAGTGCGCAGCAGGCGGACGAGAAGGTCGAAAAGGCCGAAAAACCGGCCCGGCGTCCGCGCACCCCACAGGCCGAGAGCGTCGAGGAAATGCGCCGCCGCGCCCGGCATCGTCTGATTGGCGCGGCATTGCTGGTGTTGCTCGGGGTCATCGGTTTTCCCCAGTTGTTCGATACCCAGCCCCGGCCGATTGCGGTGGATATTCCCATCGAGATCCCGGATCGCAACCAGGTCGCGCCCCTGGCGGCGCCCGCATCCGCAGCGCAGGCCCCGGTTGCTTCCGTCGACGAGCCATCCGCCCCCGTGCATCCGGCCGCGTCGCGCAGCGTGACCGGTCTTGCGAGCGGCGAAGAACAACTGCTGCCGGCTCCCCGTCCGGCGGCCTCCAAGCCTGCGCCGGCCGTTGCCGCAGCGCCCAAGCCCGAGGCGAAGAACGAACCCAGGCCGCTGCGTCCCGACGACTCCGAGCGGGTCAGGGCCTTGCTCGAAGGGCGCAGCGTCGAAACGGCCGCCACCGTCTCTGCCAAGGATGCCAAGGAGAGCCGGTTCATCGTCCAGGTGGGGGCTTTTGCGGATACGGAAAAAGCGCGCGAAGTCCGCCTCAAGGTGGAGCGCGCAGGGATCAAGACCTATGCCCAGGTGGTCGATACCAGGGGCGGCAAACGTACCCGGGTGCGCGCCGGGCCGTATGCCAGCCGTGCCGAAGCGGACAAGGCGGCAGCGCGCGTCAAGGCGCTGGACCTGCCAGCTGCGGTGCTGATGCTTTGACGCCATGCCGCCCAGGCTGCAATGGGCGGGACGGCAGGCGCTTTGCGCTTGTCGGATGTTCTTGTCGCGGGGCTGTTCCTGCAAATGGATGGAATCAACTATGTGCGGAATCGTCGGCGTCGTCAGTCCAACGCCCGTGAACCAGCTGATCTACGACGCCTTGCTGCTCCTGCAGCACCGCGGTCAGGACGCGGCGGGAATCGTCACCCAGCAGGGCCGCAAGTTCTTCATGCACAAGGCCAAGGGCATGGTGCGCGACGTGTTTCGCACGCGCAATATGCGCGCGCTGCAAGGCAACGTTGGTCTGGGCCAGGTGCGCTACCCCACGGCAGGCAATGCTTACAGCGAGGAAGAGGCGCAGCCGTTCTACGTGAACGCACCGTTCGGCATCGTGCTGGTGCACAACGGCAATCTGACGAACGCCCGCGAACTGCGCACCGAGCTGTTCCTGACCGACCACCGCCACACGAACACCGAAAGCGACACGGAAGTCCTGCTGAACGTGTTTGCGCACGAGCTCGAGCGCTCCACCCGCGGCGTGCCGCTGCGCCAGCCCGAGGATGTCTTCGCTGCGGTGCGCGCCGTGCACGGGCGCGTCAAGGGCTCCTACGCCGTGATCGCGCTGATCGTCGGCCATGGTCTGCTGGCCTTTCGCGACCCGCACGGCATCCGCCCGCTGGCCATGGGGCGCAGCCAGGACGGCACGGTGATGCTGGGCAGCGAATCGGTGGCGCTGGAGGGCACGGCGCAATGCTTCGAGCGCGACATCGCACCCGGCGAAGCCGTCTTCATCACGCCCGACGGCCAAGTGCACGCGCGCCAATGCGCCG
>NZ_AFAL01000078.1 GCF_000193225.1 Verminephrobacter aporrectodeae subsp. tuberculatae At4
GCTCCATGGCGTTGTCGTCAAACTTCGGGGTGTCCAGGGATGCGGCGTTGACCAGGCCCGCAACGACCAGCACACCCGCGGCAATCAGGCCCCCCACGATGGGCTGGGTCATTTCGGGTTTTCCTCTTGGCTCGTATTTCCATCGGTGCAGGCAATGCACCGATCGCGCATCGCAGGCCCCGTTTCTCCCAGAACGTGCACCGGCCCACAAGGGAGTGTTTTGCACAGAGAAACACATGGCGCGTCCCGGGCGCAGCAGGGGATTGCGGAGAAAGGGGCCTTGCCGGGCAGACTTTTTGGGCCGGGCAGAGGGAATCGAGGCGCTACACTGCGACCCTCGCCTTGTGCGCACGCGGCGGTTTGCCTGTTCTGCGGATGAATATCGAACACCATCAATTCCTCAATGGCTGCCTGCATTCCATGCGCGCCGCAGGCCCGGGTAACGCCAATGCATGACGCGACTGACTCCACGGACAATCCCGGCGTGGTGCTGCGCAAGCGCCGCAAGGGCATCTACATCCTGCCCAACCTGTTCACGCTGGGGGCGTTGTTCGGTGGCTTTTATTCCGTCGTGATGGCCATGAACGGCCGTTTCGACATGGCGGCGGTCGGCGTCTTTTGTGCCATGGTGCTCGACAGCCTCGACGGGCGCGTGGCCCGCCTGACGAATACGCAAAGTGCTTTTGGCGAGCAGATGGATTCGCTCTCCGACATGGTCTCCTTTGGCGCGGCGCCGGCGCTGATTGCCTATGAATGGTCGCTCCAGGGGCTGGGCCGCTGGGGCTGGATCGCCGCTTTCGTCTATTGCGCCTGTACGGCGCTGCGTCTGGCGCGCTTCAACGTGAATACTGCCGTGGTTGACAGGCGCTATTTCCAGGGGCTGCCGTCGCCGGCTGCCGCCGCATTGGTCGCCGGCTTTATTTGGCTCATGACCGAACTGGGCGTGCGCCGAGGGCAGGGCCTGGCGTGGCTGACTTGGTCGCAACTCAGCTGGGTCCTGTTTGCCTTCACGCTGTACGCGGGTCTGACCATGGTGACGAATGTGCCGTTCTACAGTTTCAAGGACGTGCAAATGAAAAAGAGCGTGCCCTTTGCCGCGATCGTGCTCATCGCGCTGGGCATTGCCGTCGTGAACATTCACCCCCCCATCGTGCTGTTCGGCGTGTTCGTGCTCTACGGGCTGAGCGGCTACGGCGTATACGCCTGGCGCAAGGCCAAGGGCCAGCACAGCAGCGTGATCAGCACGTCGATCGACGCGCCGGACGAGCGGGGACTGCACAAATGATGGCGCCGGCGCTGATCTACCCGGCGTGGCCCTGTGCTACATTGCAGCGCATGAACACGCTTGCACTGGCACTACGGCTACCCCCCCACGGGCGGAGACAGTAGGCGCGCGCGCACTTTTTCCACAAAAGCCCGTATGCACTCGCAACGGGCTTTTTGCTTTTTTGCTTTCGTGTTGCGGGTCAACCTTCACCAGTACCGGGAGAACGACATGGCGGACAAACTGATCATCTTCGACACCACCTTGCGCGACGGCGAGCAATCCCCCGGCGCTTCGATGACCAAGGATGAAAAACTGCGCATCGCACGCCAGCTCGAACGCCTGAAGGTGGATGTGATCGAGGCCGGTTTTGCCGTCAGCTCGAACGGGGATTTCGAGGCCGTCCAGGCGATTGCGAATGCGATCCGCGAATCGACCATCTGCTCGCTCGCGCGCGCCAACGACCGCGACATTTCGCGCGCCGCGCAAGCCCTTGCGGACGCGGCCAGCGCGCGCATCCATATCTTCATTGCGACCTCCGCGCTGCACATGGAAAAGAAACTGCGCATGACGCCGGAGCAGGTTCTCGAGCAGTCCCGGCAGTCCGTGCGCTTCGCGCGCAACCTCGTGGGCGACATCGAGTTCAGCCCCGAGGACGGCTACCGCAGCGACCCGGACTTTCTGTGCCGCGTGCTCGAAGCGGTGATCGCCGAAGGTGCCACGACGATCAATGTGCCCGACACGGTCGGCTACGCCGTTCCCGAGTTGTACGGCAACTTCATCAAGACGCTGCGTGAGCGCATTCCGAACAGTGACCAGGCGATCTGGTCCGTGCACTGCCACAACGACCTGGGAATGGCGGTGGCGAACTCGCTGGCAGGCGTGCAGATTGGCGGCGCGCGCCAGGTGGAATGCACGATCAACGGCCTGGGCGAGCGCGCGGGCAATTGCTCGCTCGAAGAAGTGGTGATGGCCGTGAAGACGCGCCGCGACTACTTTGGCCTGGACCTGGGAATCGACACCCGGCACATCGTCGCCGCGAGCCGCATGGTCAGCCAGACCACGGGCTTCGTGGTGCAGCCGAACAAGGCCGTGGTGGGCGCGAATGCGTTTGCCCATGCGAGCGGGATTCACCAGGACGGTGTGCTCAAGGCGCGCGATACCTACGAGATCATGCGTGCGGAAGACGTGGGCTGGAGCACCAACAAGATCGTTCTGGGCAAGCTCAGCGGCCGCAACGCATTCAAGCAGCGCTTGCAGGAACTGGGCGTGAGCCTGGACAGCGAGACCGAGGTGAACGCGGCGTTCACGCGCTTCAAGGAACTGGCGGACCGCAAGAGCGAGATTTTCGACGAGGACATTCTTGCGCTGATCAGCGACGAGAGCGTGAGCTGCGAGAAGGAACAATACGGTTTTGTCTCGCTGTTCCAGCAGAGCGAAACGGGCGAGCAGCCGCGCGCGCGCATCGTGTTCACGGTGCATGGGCGCGAGGTGCGGGGCGAGGCCCGGGGCAATGGGCCGGTCGATGCCTCGCTCAAGGCCATCGAAGCGCATGTCAGGAGCGGCGCCGAGATGGTGCTCTATTCGGTGAGCGCGATCAGTGGCTCGACCGAGAGCCAGGGCGAGGTCACCGTGCGGCTGCAAAACAGCGGCCGCGTGGTGAATGGCGTGGGGTCCGACCCGGACATCGTGGTCGCTTCGGCGAAGGCGTACCTGAGTGCGCTGAACAAGTTGCAGAGCAAGGTGGACAGGGTGGCGGCGCAGGGCTGAAGGGGCTGAAGGAACGGCTTACAATTTCGCTCACTTTCTTGGAAAGTAGCGCAAGCTGTTGATATTGCGCTATTTTTTTATCTTTGTATACTGCGCGGCAGCCCATTTGCCTGAGACCATCCCCATGCCCCACCGCTCCCGCGCCGCAGTGAATCGTTTTTTCCAGCTTCTGGGCTTGGCAATCGTGAGCATGGCCCTGATCGCGTCCGCAGCACACGCGGGCGGACGCACCGCCGCCAAGAAAAAGCAGCTGAGTTCCGCAAGCCATGCCAAGCGCACCGTTGCGGCGCGCAAGCAGGCCGCGCCCCCCCCGGGGCGTTGCGCGGCAGGGCCCGAACGGTCAAGACTGCGCCGCGGGCCGTCTACGTTCCTCCCAAGCTCTCGTTCGGGCAAATCGCGGGCCTGCACAGGGTCGATGACCCGCTGGACCTCAAGTCCAGCGCGGCGCTCATCGTGGACCAGGACACGCACGAGGTTTTATTCAGTAAAAACGACCACGCGGTGCTGCCCATCGCGTCCCTGACCAAGCTCATGACGGGCCTGCTCGTCTCCCAGGCCGGGCTGCCGATGGACGAACTCTTGGCGATCACGCAGGACGACGTGGACACCGAAAAAGGCAGCCGTTCGCGCCTGACGGTAGGCAGCACGCTGGCGCGCGGCGAAATGCTGCATCTGGCGCTCATGTCCAGCGAGAACCGGGCGGCGCATGCGCTGGGTCGCACCTTTCCGGGGGGGCTGAGGGCCTTCGTGGGGCAGATGAACGCCAAGGCCCGCCTGCTGGGGATGACCGACACGCGCTACGTGGACCCCACGGGGCTGTCGAGCCAGAACCAGTCGAGCGCCCGCGATCTTGCCGTGCTGGTGAACGTGGCGCATGGCGATCCGTTGCTGCGCATGCTTTCCACCTCGCTGGGCCATGAGGTGGCCTTGGGCGAGAAGACCCTTCAGTACAACAACACCAACGACTTGGTGAAGAAACTCAGCTGGGACATCGGGCTGCAAAAAACGGGCTATATCTCCGAAGCCGGGCGCTGTCTCGTAATGCAGGCGCAGATTGCAGGGCGCAAGCTGATCATGGTGTTTCTGGACTCGGCGGACAAAATCAGCCGCCTGGGAGACGCCGAGCGGGTGCGCCACTGGATCGAATCCATGCCGGGACTGACGGCAGCACCGCTCCAGGCGGCGCGCAACAGCCGTGGCTAGATCAGGGGGGGGAGCTTCCTCTTTGGCCCGCGGCTTGCACTCCAGACGCATGGCCCAGCGCCAGGGATATCGTGTTCGCCGTGGCCTGCAGTTTGGGTAGCCAGCCTTCGTCCAGCCGGTCGGCGGGGGCGGATATGGACAGCCCCGCAACCAACTTGCCCTGGTCGTCGTAGACACCTGCGGCCATGCAGCGCACACCCAGTTCCAATTCCTCGTTGTCGTGCGCAATGCCGGACTGCCGGGCTTTTTCCAGTTCCTTTTCCAGAACCGGCAACTGGGTGATGCTGTTGCGTGTTTGGCCTGCGAGCGCCGTGCGGGTTGCGTATGCGCGGACCCGGTGGGGATCGTCCAGCGCCAGAAAGAGCTTTCCCGTGGAGGTCAAGTGCAGGGGCGCGCGGCCGCCAATGGCGCGCACCACCTGCATTCCGGAGCGCTCGCTGTACGCGCGCTCGACGTAGATGATCTCGTCCCCCTGGCGCAGGCTCAGGTTCACGGGCTGCTGAATCAGCCGGTGCAGGCTGCGCATCGGCGAGAGCGCCGCCTCGCGCACGCTCAGACGGGCTTTCACGAGATTGCCCAGTTCCAGCAGCCGCATGCCCAGGCGGTAGGTGCCCGACTGGGGCCGGTCCACGAAGCGGCCCAGGGTCAGGTCGTTCAGGATGCGGTGCGCGGTTGACGGGTGCAGGCCCGTTTTCTCGCTGACCTCCTTGAGCGGGATCGCTTCCTCGCGCGATGCCAGCACGTCGATCAGCGCAAACATGCGCTCGAGCACTTGAACGCTGGGTTTTACCGGGGTGCCGGGGTCGATTTTTTTCATGGGTGGTGAATGCGAGGCAATCGGGCGAGCGCCGCTGCATCTTAGCGCGAGGGGCTCAGAAACCTGTGAATAAAGGGCGACACGAATATTACGTGTCTTCTTGCACGCTGGCTTTGAACGACCTGCGCGGAATCAGGCGCGCAAAACGGGCCGCAGCGGACGCGCGTGTGATAATCCGCACGCCTTCGCGTGGGAGGTGCGGACCGCCTCCGCCAGCAGGCGGTCATGGGGAAGGGGCATGATCGAGATTCACGACTTGCAGTTTGGCTACGGCCGCAGTGCGCTCTACCAGGGTTTTTCCGCCCGGGTGGACAAGCCGGGCATCTACGGAATCTTTGGGCGCAATGGCAGCGGCAAGTCGAGCCTGCTGAAACTGATCTGCGGCCTGCTCACGCCCTGGAGTGGGAGGCTGCGGGTGCTCGGCTGGGTTCCCCGTGAGCGCGCGGCCGAACTGCTCGCGTCCGTCTACTTCGTTGCGGAGGAATTTCATCTGCCGAATCTGACGCCGACGCAGCTGGCGGCAACGCAGGGCGTTTTCTACCCCCGGTTTTCCGGGCAGCGTTTCGAGGAATACCTGGCCGAACTGGAGGTGCCTGCGGGCAGCCGCTTCGAATCCATGAGCCTGGGGCAAAAAAAGAAGGCCGCGATCGCCTTTGCGCTCGCCACGGGCACGCCGCTGCTGTTGCTCGACGAGCCCACCAACGGGCTGGACATCGTCGGGCGGGCCCGGTTTCGCCAACTCATGCAGCGCCCGGAGCACGCCGACCGGGCGGTGCTCATCAGCACCCACCAGGCGCATGATCTGGAGAGCATCCTGAGCCATGTCTGGTTTATCGACGGGGGGCAGTTGGCCTTGTCGGCAGAGATGGCCGAACTGGAGCAGCAATTGCAAATGGGCGTTGCCGCCGACGTGCAGTCCTTGAACCAGGCGCAGTTGCTGTACCAGGAGCCCATGGGGCAACAATGGGCGTATGTGGCGCGGCGCACGGCAAATGGGGGCGACAGCGGTGGCAGTGGCAGTGGCGGCGGCGTGCAACTGGAACTGCTGTACAAGGCGCTGAGCCTTGAGCGGGAGCGCATGCTCGCCGCGTTGGCGCCGCAGCACCAGCCGGCGCGTGCGCAGGAGTCGGCATGAGCACGGCCGCGCCCTCATCCGGAGCGTCGGGGCCGTGCCCGAAGTCCGAGATCTTCTCGTGGCCACGCTGGTTGCTGCTGGTACGGGCGCGGTGGACCGAGCAGCGCCGGCAATACGCGGCGCATATGCTGGTGACGGCAATCCTGTACTGCGTTCTGTTGGTGTTCGTGCTGTGGAGCAGCAACTTCAAGGGGTTCACAATCGGGCTGCAGTCCGGGCTCTACTTTTGCGGTCTGTACACCACGGGCTGTGTGTTTGCGGGCCGTTATTTCCAAGCCATGGCGCGCCGCGAATCGGCCCTGCAGGCGCTGATGCTTCCGGCATCGCTGTGCGAGAAATGGCTGCTTTGCCTGCTGCTCGTGGCGCTGGTCTACCCGCTGTGCTACAGCCTGCTGTTTCTGGCCATCTCCTGGCCGGTGCAGCAGTTGGTGCTGGCCGTCTTGCCGCTGGATCCCACGATAAAGTTTGATCCGCAGGACTATGCGCTGTTTGTGCCCTTTGTCGGCGTTTCAGAGATTTCGCCTGCGCAACCGCAATGGGGGCTCCTGATCGGCTTGTGGATCCTGCAGGCCTTGACGGTCTCAGGCGCGCTTTACTTTCAGCGCGCTGCCATGCTCAAGACCCAGGTACTGGTTTTTGGCCTGCTGGTTTTTTCTTCGATCTGGGGGATTGCCGTGGGCGCGCGCGGCGAGGTGATCTTTGCCTGGTGGATGCTGCACGGCGGCTCCGGGAAACCACTGACGCATGTCATCAACTCCCTGCTCTGGATTGGCCTTCCGATCCTGTTGTGGTTGCAGGTTTTTCTGCACCTCAAAGAAAGGGAACTGCTGTGATCGCCCGGGGTCCCCGCCGCCGGGGCGCATGGCTCTTTGCGGGCATCGTGGCGCTGTTCTGTGCGCTGCTGGCTGCCAGCGGACGGGAGTATTTCGAGGGGGCGCCGCGCGAGCACAACTATTTGCTGCGGGCTGGAGATCTGGTCGGCGTCACGCGGCTGCGGCTGGAAGGGAGCGTCGCAGATGCGAGCGATCATTCGTACTACTACAGGCCGAAGGTGTTGCTCGACGGCGCGCAGGATGATGTGCGGGTGAATCTGCGCTTCCCCGGCGATGGGGCGCAAGCCGCCGCCGTGCAATCCCGGTTGCTGGCGACCCGCGAAAAGGACACGCTGGTGCTGCGCTGGTCCGCAGCCAGCGATCCGGCGCGCGCTCGCTGGCAGGTATTGAGGAACGACAGAATCGAGATCGTATTGCCGACGCGGTTCACGCAACTGATCCTGGAAAGGGGGAGCGTCGAGGCACGCTCGGCCATGGAGCAGTTGCAGGTATCCGGGGCGTTGGTCACGGTCAAGGGCCGGGTCGGCCATCTGGATCTGAGCTCTACTCAATGTCCACAGTCCTGTGCAAAGCAGGCCCGGGAGACGCAGGGCAAAGAAACCGACAACTGTGCGCAGTTCATGCGGGAGACGTCCGCACTGAAAATCGATGCCCATGGCATGCAGTCGATACGGGTAAGCGCCGCGATCGGCAAGGTCGAACTGACCCATACCGGGGAACTCAAGCAACTGGATCTGCGTTTGGCTGATCCGGTGAGTCTGTCCGTGGACCGCGTGGCACCGTTGTTCGATGCCATCCGCCGGGGTGCCGGCCAGCGTGCGGATCTGGCCGCCTGTCAGCCATTGACGGTTCCGGCGCGCGATGCCGTGGCGTTGGAATTGGTCACCGACGACCGGCCGTGGCCGCGGACCAAGAGCGAAACAGGCGACGACTACGACTGACAGGCCAGAGTAGTGGCGGCTGTCGGCGCACAGCGCGTCATCAAACGCAGTCGGGGGCCGCAGGCACGCGCTGCCACTGCCCGTTGCTGCGGATTTCGTGCGGACGAAAGCGCGCCTTGTAGTTCATTTTCTGGCTGGCTTCGATCCAGTAGCCCAGATACAGATGCGGCAGGCCCAGAGCACGCGCTTGCGCGATCTGCCACATGACGCTGTAGGTGCCGTAGCTGCAGTGTGGCTCGGGGTCGTAGAAGGTGTAGACGGCCGACAGGCCGTCGTCGAGCAGGTCCAGGATGGAGACCATTTTCAGCGCGCCCGGCGCGCCCGATGCGCTGCTTTCCCGGAACTCGACGAGGCGTGAATTCACCCGGCTCTGCAGCATGAACTGCGTGTACTGGTCGATGTTGTCATGGTCCATTCCGCCGCCGGCGTGGCGCCCGTTCTGATAGCGCAGGTACAACTGGTAATGCTCGGGAACGAAGCCCAGGCGCAGAACCCTTGCCTGGAGCCTGCCGTGGCGCGCGAGCGCGCGCCTTTGGCTGCGATCGGCCTGGAACGCGTCGACGAGCACGCGCAGCGGCGTGCAGGCTTGGCAACCGTCGCAGTACGGGCGGTAGGTAAACATGCCGCTGCGGCGAAACCCCTTGACGACGAGGTCGGAATAAATATCGCTTTGCACCAGATGGCTGGGCGTGGCGACCTGCGATCGCGCGTGCCTGTGCGGCAGGTAGCTGCAGGGGTAGGGGGCCGTCGCGTAGAACTGCAGGGTTTGCAGCGGAAGGTCGTTGAGTTGCGTCATGCCGTGGGTGCGGTGGGAGGCAGCAGCGTGTCCCAGTATACGGGGTCAAACGTCCAAGACGGCGCGGGCCGGGTGCGCGCTTCTTCGACGTGCATCAGGAAACTGGCGCGGGATATTTCACGCGCGCCCAGAGATGCCAGGTGCTGCGTGCGCTGCTGGCAATCGATGATCCCGATTTCGTGGTGCCGGCACAGGCCCACCAGCGCCGCGAGCGCGATCTTCGACGCGTCGGTGGCGCAGGAAAACATGGATTCGCCGAACACCGCGTGGCCGAGCGCCACGCAATACAGGCCGCCGACCAGCCTGCCGGCGACCCAGGTTTCCACGCTGTGCGCATGGCCTGCCGCGTGCAGCCTGTGGTAGGCCTCGAGCATCTCGGGGACGATCCAGGTTCCGCTCTGCGCCGTGCGCTGCCGGGTGGCGCACGCGGTGATGACTGCGCGAAAGTCGCAGTCC
This sequence comes from Verminephrobacter aporrectodeae subsp. tuberculatae At4, assembly GCF_000193225.1. Classification (GTDB taxonomy): domain Bacteria; phylum Pseudomonadota; class Gammaproteobacteria; order Burkholderiales; family Burkholderiaceae_C; genus Acidovorax; species Acidovorax aporrectodeae. Next base: position 9,216 of record NZ_AFAL01000078.1, read on the forward strand.
ACGCGGATCTCGCAGTCTGCCCGGCTGCGGAACGCCTGAAGCGTCTTGCGCAAGGAGCGGTGCAGCCGGAACCCGGACACCGGGAGCACCATGCGCGGGTCGGGGGACCACCACAGAATGGGTTGATCGGGGCCGTACCAGGGGAAACTGCCTTGCGCATACGCGGAGCAAAGATTCGGCACGTCCAGCGCACCGCCCGCGGCCAGCAGGCCCGGCGCGGGGTCATCCGGGCCCCAGGCGCAGGCCGGGGGCGGCAGCGGGTCCGTGGGTTTGAGCCAGGGCAGGGGGGGCGTGGGTGCGGTGGGCAAGGAGGCGATTCTCCCGGAGTCGGTGCGTTTGGTGCTCGATCGCGGCGCCATGGTGCACCGGGTGCTCAGGCGCGAGGCGGATCAGGGGGGCAACCCGCCACGTAGAACGGCGCATTCGAGCGCGCGAGCGGCGCCAGGCCGCGGATTCGGTCGGCGATTTTCTCGGCGATCATGATCGTCGGTGCATTCAGGTTGCCGGTGATGATGCGCGGCATGATCGACGCATCGACCACGCGCAGCCCCTGCAGCCCGTGCACGCGGCCTTCGGAATCGACCACGGCCATCGGGTCGTCGGCCGCTCCCATCCTGCAACTGCACGACGGGTGCAGCGCGGTCTCGGCGTGGCTGCGCACGAAGGCGTCGATTTCGGCGTCGGTCTGCACGCCCGGGCCCGGCGCGATTTCGTGCCCGCGGTAGGCGTCGAACGCGCGCTGCGCGACGAGCGCGCGCGTGAGCCGCACGCCGGCGCGAAACTCCTGCCAGTCCACGGCGTGCGCCATGTAGTTGAACAGGATGCGCGGCTTGTCGCGCGGGTCGCGTGAAGTCAGCCGCACGTGGCCGGTGGACGGCGAGCGCATCGATCCCACATGGCACTGGAAGCCGTGCATGCGCACCGGGTTGCTGCCGTCGTAGTTCACCGCCAGCGGCAGGAAGTGGTATTGGAGGTTCGGCCACGCAAAGCGCGCGTCGCTGCGGATGAAGCCGCCGGCTTCGAAATGGTTGCTCGCGCCCGGGCCGGTGCCGTTCAGGTACCAGGCGATGCCGATCCCCGGCTTGTTGTACCAAAGCTGCGCCGGGTACAGCGAGACCGGCCGCAGGCACGCGTACTGGATGTACAGCTCCAGATGGTCTTGCAGGTTCTCGCCCACGCCCGGCAGGTGCGCGACCGGCTCGATGCCCAGCGCGCGCAGCGCATCGGCGTTGCCGACGCCCGAGCGTTGCAGCAATTGCGGCGAGGCGATCGCGCCGCTGCACACCAGCACTTCGCGGCGCGCGCGCCAGCTGCGGTGCCGGCCGTGCATCAGAGCCGCGACGCCGACGGCGCGCAGGCCCTCGAACAGAACCCGGTCCGCGAGCACGTGCGGCCGCACCGTCAGCGCGCCCCGGCGGCGCGCCTGGTCCAGATACGCCAGCGAGGTGCTGCAGCGGCGGCCCTGGGCGGTGACGGTGCGATCCATCGGGCCAAAGCCTTCCTGGCGATAGCCGTTCAGGTCGTCGGTGCGTGCGTGGCCGGCCTGCACGCCGGCCTCGACGAAGGCGTGGAACAGCGGGTTGTTCTCCTGGCGCGGCGTGGTGACGTACAGCGGGCCGCAATCGCCATGCCAGTCGTTCGCGCCCTTGTCGTAGGTCTCCGACTTGCGAAAGTACGGCAGGCAGTCGGCGTAGCGCCAGTCGGGCAGCTGGAAGTCGCTGGCCCAGTGCTCGTAGTCCAGCGCATTCCCGCGGATGAAGCACATGCCGTTGATCAGCGACGAGCCGCCCAGCCCCTTGCCGCGCGCCTGCGCCATGCGGCGCTGGTTCATGTGCGGCTCGGGCGCGCTCGCGTAGGCCCAGTTGTAGGTGCGCGTCCGCAGGGGATAGGCGAGCGCGGCCGGCATCTGCGTGCGGAAATCCCAGCGGTGGTCGGGGCCGCCGGCTTCGAGCAGCAGCACGCTCACGCCGGGGTCTTCGGTCAGGCGGGTGGCCAGCACGCAGCCGGCGGAGCCGGCGCCGACGATGACGTAGTCGTATTCTTCCTGCGCGGCAGGCGGCGTCATGGTGGGCCCGCTTCAGTCGGTCCGGGCGCCAAACCAGCCCAACGGGCGCGGCGCCAGGTTGATGTAGCTGTGCTTGAGTTCGGTGTATTCGTCCAGGCCGCCACGGCCCAGCTCGCGGCCTATGCCGCTGGCCTTGTAGCCGCCCCAGGGCGCCTCGGGAAAGTACGGGTGGTAGTCGTTGGCCCATACGGTGCCAAAGCGCAGCGCCCGCGAGACGCGGTTGGCGCGCTCCAGGTCGCGGGTCCACACGGCCGCTGCCAGCCCGAACGGCGTGGCGTTGGCCAGGCGCACCGCCTCTGACTCGGTGGCAAAGCGCTCGACGGTCAGCACCGGGCCGAAGATCTCTTCGGTGGCAAGCGCCATCGCCGCATGCACGTGGGTGAGCACCGTCGGCTCCAGCCAGAAGCCGTTTTCAAAGGCTGCTCCTGCGGGTGCCTTGCCGCCGCAGCGCAGCAGCGCGCCCTCGCTGACGCCGGCGGCGACCATGGACAGCACCTTGCGGCGCTGCATGGCCGATTGCACCGGGCCCATCTGCGTGCCCTCGGCAAGGCCGTTGCCCAGGCGGATGCGGCGCACGCGCGGGACGAGCGCGTCGACGAAGCGGTCGTGGACGCCGTCCTGCAGCATCAGCCGCGAGCCCGCCGAGCAGACCTGACCGGCATGGAAGAACGCGGCGTTGAGCGCGTAATCGACTGCGGTATCGAAGTCGGCGTCGTCGAAGACGATGTTCGGGTTTTTTCCGCCCAACTCGAGCGCGACCTTCTTGAAGTTGCCGCTGGCCGCGCCCATCACCGAGGCCCCGGCGAGCGCGCCGCCGGTGAACGACACCAGGTCCACGTCCCGGTGGCGCGCGAGCTCGGCGCCCACTGCGCCGGGGCCGGTGAGCAGGTTGAACACCCCCGCTGGCAGGCCGATGCCTGCGAGCAGCCCGGTCAAGCGGTGCGTACTCAGGGGTGTGAGCTCGCTGGGCTTGAGCACCACCGTGTTGCCCGCGCCCAGCGCTGGCGCGATCTTCCACGCGGCCTGCAACAGCGGGTAGTTCCACGGCGTGATCAAGCCGCACACGCCCACCGGCTCGCGCAGCGTGCGGCTGATGACGTGCGCCGGTGCCTCGTTCGCAAGGCCCGACTCCGTGGCCACCAGGGCCGAAAAATAGCGGAACGTGGCCACGATGTCGGCCATGTCGTTGCGGCTTTCGCTGATGGTCTTTCCGGTGTTCAGCGATTCGAGCCGGGCTAGCGGCTCGGCGTCGGCGGCTATGGCGTCGGCGATGCGCTGCAGCAGCAGCGCGCGCTCGCGTGCTCCGGTGTCGCGCCACGGGCCCTCGTCGAACGCGCGCCGGGCCGCAGCGATGGCGCGCTGCGCATCGGCCACGCTGGCCTCGGCGGCCTGCGCGAGC
>NZ_AFAL01000077.1 GCF_000193225.1 Verminephrobacter aporrectodeae subsp. tuberculatae At4
CGATGACCGCCGGCGGCGCCTTGGCGACGAAGGCCGGGTTGTCCAGCTTGGCGCCGGCCTTCGCGGCCTCGCCTTCGATGCGCGCGATTTCTCTCGCCAGGCGCGCCTTCTCGGCCGCCACGTCGATCTCCATGTGCAGGCATATGCGCGCGTCGCCCACCACGGCCACGGGGGCCGCCTGCGCGGCGCTGGCCCAGGCGGCTTCGTCGTCGAAGACCCGGACTTCGCCGAGTCTGGCCAGCGCTTGCAGCACCGGCGCCACGGCGCGCATGAACTCGGAGTCGCCCACGGCGTACAGGGGCAGACGCGCCGCGGGCGAGAGGTTCATCTCGCCGCGCAGGGCACGGCACGCGTCCACCAGGGCCTTGACGCGGGCCATGTGGGCGAGCGCGGCCGCGTCGATCTTCTCGGGCCGGGCCTGCGGGTAGTGGGCGATTCCCACGGATTCGCCTGCCAGGCCGGCCACGGGCGCGACCGTTTGCCACAGGGCCTCGGTGATGAACGGGACGATCGGGTGCGCCAGGCGCAGGATGGCTTCGAGCGTGCGGATCAGCGTGCGGCGCGTGGCGCGCTGCGCGGCCTCGCTGCCGTGGTGCAGCTGTACCTTGGCGATTTCCAGGTACCAGTCGCAGTATTCGTTCCAGACGAAGTCGTAGATCGCGTTCGCCACGTTGTCCAGGCGGTATTCGGCAAAGCCCTTCTCCACCTCGGCCGCGGTCCCTTGCAGCAGCGACGCGATCCAGCGGTCGGCCGGGCTGAACGCCAGGTAGCCCTGCGCCGGGCCGCCACTCTGGCAGTCCTGCGGGGTGTGCTCCTGAAGGCCGCAGTCCTGGCCCTCGCAGTGCATCAGCACGAAGCGGCTCGCGTTCCATAGCTTGTTGCAGAAATTGCGGTACCCCTCGCAGCGCTTGCTGTCGAAGTTGATGCTGCGCCCCAGCGTGGCCAGCGCCGCAAAGGTCAGGCGCAGCGCGTCCGCGCCGTAGGCGGGAATGCCTTCGGGGAACTCCTTTTGCGTGCTCCGGCGCACCGCGGGTGCGTCCTCGGGCCTGCGCAGGCCGGTGCTGCGCTTGTCCAGCAGGGGCTCCAGCGCGATGCCGTCGATCAGGTCCACGGGGTCGAGCACATTGCCTTCGGACTTGGACATCTTCCTGCCCTGCGCGTCGCGCACCAGGCCGTGGATGTACACCTGCCGGAACGGTACGCGGCCCGTGAAATGCGTGCTCATCATGATCATCCGGGCGACCCAGAAGAAGATGATGTCGTAGCCCGTCACCAGCACGGAGGAGGGCAGGTAGAGGTTGAAGTCGTCGCCCGCAGCGCGGCCCTGCTCGGGCCAGCCCATGGTGCTGAAGGGAACGAGGGCGGCGGAGTACCAGGTGTCGAGCACGTCGGCGTCGCGGCGCAGCGTCCTGCCCGGGGCCTTGGCCTGCGCCTCGGCCTCGCTGCGCGCGACGATCACGCCGCCGTCCTCGTCGTACCAGGCCGGAATCTGGTGCCCCCACCACAGCTGGCGGCTGATGCACCAGTCCTGGATGTTGTTCATCCACTGGTTGAAGGTGTTGACCCAATTTTCCGGAACGAAGCGCACCTCGCCGCCGGCCACCGCGTCGATGGCCTTTTGCGCCATGCTCTTGCCGCTGGCGTCCCCCTCGCCCACCCGGTTCATGGCCACGAACCACTGGTCCGTGAGCATGGGCTCGACCACCTGGCCGGTGCGGGTGCAGATGGGCAGCATGTGCCGGTGCTTTTGCACCTCGACCAAGGCGCCGCAGGCTTGCAGATCGGCGACCACGGCCTTGCGCGCGACGAAGCGGTCCATTCCGCGGTACTTCTCCGGCGCGTTCTCGTTGATGCTCGCCTGCAAGGTCAGCACCACCCGCATGGGCAGCCCGTGGCGCTGGCCCACGGCGTAGTCGTTCGGGTCGTGCGCGGGCGTGACCTTGACCACGCCGGTGCCGAATTCCGGGTCCACGCAGGCGTCGGCAATCACCGGAATCTGGCGCGCGCACAGGGGCAGCTGCACGCTCTTGCCGACGAGGGCGCGGTAGCGCGCGTCCTCGGGGTGCACCATCAGCGCCACGTCGCCGAACAGGGTCTCGGGCCGCGTGGTCGCCACCCGAAGGCTGCCCGAGCCATCGGCCAGCGGGTACGCGATGTGCCATAGAAAGCCGGCGCGCTCTTCGCTTTCGACCTCCAGATCGGACACCGCCGATTGCAGCTGCGGGTCCCAGTTCACCAGGCGCTTGCCACGGTAGATCAGGCCCTGCTCGTACAGCCGCACAAAGGTCTCGGTCACCGCCCGGGAGAGCTTCTCGTCCATCGTGAAATACTCGCGGCTCCAGTCCACGCTGTCGCCCATGCGGCGCATTTGCGTGGCAATGGTGTTGCCGGATTTCCTCTTCCACTCCCAGACCTTGGAGACAAAGTTCCTGCGCGCCTCGGCCGGGGTGGGCCCCAGGTCGTGGCGGCTGACGCCCTGCTCCTGCAACTGGCGCTCAACGACGATCTGCGTGGCAATGCCCGCGTGGTCGGTGCCCGGCAGCCACAGGGTGTTGAAGCCGCGCATGCGGTGGTAGCGCGTGAGGCTGTCCATGATCGTCTGGTTGAACGCATGGCCCATGTGCAGCGTGCCCGTCACATTCGGCGGCGGCAGCTGGATGGAGAACGCCCCCTCGCCCGCGCGCGGCGCGCCACTGCCACGAAACCCCGCGACGCCATAGCCGCGGCGCTCCCATTCCGGCCCCCATCGGGCCTCCAGGGCAGCGGGTTCAAAGGACTTGGACAGGCTGTCGAGGCCGGGACGTTGCAGGGGCGGGAGCATGGGATGGGGCAGTGCAGGAGGCGGCCGGGCGCCTTGGCGGACGAGGGGGAGCGGGGATTTTAAGGGAGCCGACCCGGGCCGCCGGCCGGGGCGAGGCGGCCGCAAGGCTTTTCCTTGACCTTGCTTGGGTTGGTGCTGGGCCGTGGGGGCTCCTGTTTCGTGCGGCATCCAACACGTGCAATAGCCGCTGGTAGTGAATGCCGGCGGGCAGGTCACCTTCGGCCTATCCGCTGATTCACCGGGTTCTGATGGGTGTTGGCGTTGAAGTGCCGCTCGCCCGCATGCCCATGATTTCCTGCCGATCTCGGGATTATTGTTTATTCATCGAAATCAAGCTGCCTTTGTGCCGATTGTTGATCTGCCGATCGTTGCTCCGATGCAATGTGGCGATCAAGCTGTTGAAGGCATTTTTCCACGAAGTCCTTGACACGGGGGCGCGGATCATTGGGATAGTGTTTCTGCAATTCTTTCTTCTTGGCTCGGTATGCATCCGCATGATGCATAATCGATACGGCCGGTGATTGTTTAAGTCATGCTTGCTGAAATTCACACCACGGTGTGTAGGGATCGAACATCGGCGGCTTGTTGTCGTTGGTCATGGATCCATTCCTCCATGATCATGGTTTTTCGTCAAACTGGCTTGTACTTCTGTAACTTGAGCATGTAGGCCGGGGAGGTCGCTCTGGAGCATATTCCAGATGATTTCAAGATCCACTTTGTCATAGCCATGCGAGACGCGGTTACGCATCGTGTACATGACTTTCCAAGGAATGTCATCGTGCCGTGCGGCGAACTCCGGTGCTACGCGCTGGATGTTGTTCGACGCCTCGCCGAGGATTTCTATATTGCGGATCACGGCGTCCTGTACCAAATCGCTGTTCAGGAATCCAACTTCATCCATGTCCGCCGTGTAGCGGTCGATCCGCTCGATAGCCTTCAGGATGTGCCCGATGTAGTCAAGGGTGCGCAGTACCTTGGTCATACTGGAACTGCCTCCGAGAGAACCCTGCTGCGGAATGTCTCGGGCAAGGCCCTCGGCGTCAGTACATCCACCGACACGCCAAGAAGGCGTTGCAGTTCCACCTGAATGGCAGCCACGTCCATCAGCGTTGTTTCCGGCGTCGGGTCGATGAGGATGTCCAGATCGCTGCTGTCTGTATCTTGCCCGCGGAGGACAGAGCCAAACACCCGCGCATTGCAGGCGCGGTGCGCAGCCACCACGCCCCGAATCGCAGCACGGTTCGAGGCCAAGGCTTCAGAGGGCTTCATTCGTTCTCCCACGATAAAATCCGTTTTCATCTTAGAGCAACATCACCGGGAAAGCAACAACAAAATCCGGCGCGTGTCAAGATAGTTGTCGCCTCGTTCAAACAGCCATCGGTTGAATATCCTGTGCCATCGAATGCGTCTTGATGACCGAATCGCGTTCAGGGTTGAGGTTCACGGCCTCGATGTGCGACCCGTTGCGCGTGGCGCCAGACCAGCGTGCCGGGTTGAGCGCACGAGCGCTGATGTACAGCGCGCGCCGAGCGCGCCAGGATCGCTTTGTCTTGACCTGCATGGCGCTGTGCCGGGCTGACGTAGCGGATGCCGCTGTTCATGGGAACTTGCTCACCAACACCTTGAAAGGGGTGGGGCTGAGTAGTTGCTCCGGTTTACTGCCCCGGCCCTTTGCGCAGCCGGCCCTGCGTCACAGAGCCACCCCCACCTTGGCCCCGGCGGCGACGATCTCGTCCCAGGTCGCCGCGTCGATCCGGATTCCGTCGCGCGCACGCTGCGCGCGGGCACGGCGTTCGGGTTCGCCGGCGATTTGCACTTGGTCAAAGCCCGTGCCCGGCGGACTTTGGCGCAACCAGTCGATAAAGGCCCTGGCTTCCTGCGCGAAGTGGTCCTGCGTTCCGAGCCGGACGGGGTCGATCAGCACCGTCAGCATTCCGTTGAGCACCGCGCGCTCGCTGCCCGCCGGGCGATGCCAGGTGCCGCCGCCCGTGAGCGCGCCGCCCAGCAGCTCGCAGGCCAACGCCATGCCGTAGCCCTTGTGCTCGCCAAAGGTCATGAGCGCACCGAACAGGCCCTGGCTCTGCGGCACCACGACGACGCCCGGGTTGTTCGTGGGCGCGCCTTTTTCGTCGATCAGGTAGCCGTCGGGAACCGGCTCGCCCTTGTTGTAGGCCACGCGCATCTTGCCCTGCGCCGCGCGGCTGGTCGCGTAGTCGAGCACAAAGGGGGGCTCGCCTGCGAGCGGAATGCCGATGCAGCAGGGGTTGGTGCCAAAGCGCCCGTCGCCGCCGCCCCAGGGCGCGACCACGGGCCGCGAGAGCACGTTCACGAAGTGCATCGCGACCAGCCCCTGCGCCGTGGCCAGTTCCGCGAAATGCCCTATGCGCCCCAGGTGGTGTGCGTGCGCGAGCGTGGCGATGCAGCTGCCGTGCTGCTTGGCCCGCGCAATGCCCAGTTCCAGCGCCTGCACACCGACGATCTGCCCGTAGCCGTACTGGCCGTCGAGCCCCAGCAGCGTTCCGGTGTCGAGAGTCAGTTTGACGGCAGCATTCGGCTTCAGCCCCCC
>NZ_AFAL01000076.1 GCF_000193225.1 Verminephrobacter aporrectodeae subsp. tuberculatae At4
CTAGGCGTCGGTACTAGGGCGACCGTGCCCCATCGCCATGGCCGTCGACGTACGCGACGGCGCCGCGCTGGAGGCGGCGGTGCAGCGCATCGAGGCCGAGCTGGGGCCGATCACCGCGCTGGTCAACGGCGCCGGCATTCTCCGCTGCGGCGAGGCGCTGGAGTTGGACCTCGAAGACTGGCTCGACACCTTCGCCGTCAATACCACCGGTGTGTTCCTGCTGTCGCGCGCTGTGGCGCGGCGCATGGCGCCACAGCGCGCCGGTTGCATCGTCACCGTCAGCTCGAACGCGGCGGCTGTGCCGCGCACGCGGATGGGCGCCTACGCCGCGTCGAAGGCGGCGGCGGCCCATTTCACCAAGTGCTTAGGGCTGGAGCTGGCCAGCCTGGGCATCCGCTGCAACGTGGTCTCGCCCGGTTCGACCGACACGCCGATGCAGCGCGCGCTGTGGGACGGCGACGACGCGGCGGCAGCGCGCGTGGTGGCCGGATCGTTGGAACAGTTCCGCACCGGCATACCGCTGGGGCGCATCGCCGAGGCGGCCGACATCGCCGCCGCAGTGCTGTTTCTTTGCTCGGACGGCGCGCGCCACATTACAATGCACAATTTGTGTGTCGACGGCGGGGCCGCACTCGGGGCATGATGGCGGAACGGCATGCTATTGCTCCGACCGCTAAGGGCGCGTTCAGGAACAACTTGACCATTTCGCGGGGGACCTCACGAGGAGCCCTGCTGCGCCGAATGTTCAAGTTATTCCGCCACGGGCCCTAAGCATTTTCTGCTTCGTCACCGCGTTGCATGGGTCGGACGTAACCGCCCGCCCCAGATCGTGGCGGGAGGTCATAGAGAGCAATGTTGCATGGTGACTTTAATTTGTATCATGCGTCACTTTGCAGACCCTACACTAACTTTTCAACCAAGGAGAAACAAATGATCACGTATGGAAAACCTGAAGGATTTCACACCGTCACGCCGAACACCATCGTCAGCAACGTGGCCGAAGCGGTGACTTTCTACAAGAAAGTCTTCGGCGCCGAGGAGGTTCTGCGTTTGACCTCGCCAGATGGCAAGGTGGTCCATTGCGAACTGCAAATCGGTGACTCTCGCCTCAACTTGGGCGAAGCGACGGAAGGCTGGCCGGAACAGCCGCTGCTGGCGCAGATATATGTGAGCGATTCGGATGCCACCTTCGCGCTGGCCTTGAAGGTGGGCGCCAAGGAACTGAGCCCGGTGAGAGACATGTTCTTTGGCTCGCGCGAGGGACGAATTATGGATCCGTTCGGCAACACGTGGACCATCGCCACGCACAAGAAGGTCGTGCCGGCAGCCGAAATGCAGCGCCTACTGACTGCCATGTACTCTTGATGCGCCAGACATGATGGTCGCCGCCCAGAAGTAGACGGCCGGTCTCGGACATCGTAGGTTACACGCTGAGGCGTGTAGAGCTACACGCTGTGTAACTACTCAGCCCCTCACCGTAGGCCATAATCCGCAACTCGATGCAACAGCTACCCAACCTCGACGCACTCGTTCCTACCCAGAGGAATGCATGGAGTGAGCAGTTACATGGCCAAATTATCAAAACCGTACCCTCCAGGCCAATGCGCTACTATCTGGTTCGGAGAATGGGTGTGAACTCGGCTGCCTGTTGCACCACCAAAATGCAAAATCCCAACCATTAAAACCAGAGTCAGAGAAGGAAATTCAATCTTGAAAACAGCAGTTATTACAGGAGCAAGCAGTGGCATTGGCGAAGCCTGTGCCCGATTGCTGGCCGGCGGTGGCTGGAAGGTATTTCTTGTGGCGCGCAGACGGGAACGGCTAGAGAACATCGCCAGTGAAATAAATGGGCACGCCATCGTAGTGGATGTAACCAAGGCCCAGGAAATCGATGTTGGGCCTGTCACCCGTTGCGATTTGCTGGTGAACTGCGCGGGCGGAGCACTTGGTTTAGATGCGGTCGGCCAAGCGAATGCTGATGATTGGACAAACATGTTCAACACAAACGTGCTGGGCACTTTGCGCATGATCCAGCTTTTGCTGCCTCGACTCGTCGAATCCCAAGGGTGCATCATGAATATTACTTCCACCGCTGCACTGGCCGGATACGAAGGCGGCGGTGGTTACTGCGCGGCCAAGAGCGCCCAGCGAGCACTCACGCAATCATTGCGCCTCGAGATGAAGGGCGTACCAGTGCGGATCACTGAAGTATTGCCCGGCATGGTGAACACGCCGGAATTTGCCCTGAATCGCCTTCGTGGCGATGCTGAGAGGGCCAGGGCCGTATACGAGAACGTTGATCGACCGCTGGCCGCAAACGATATCGCACAGGTGGTTGTTGGGGTCGCCAACCTCCCAGCTCATGTCAATGTCGATGAAATCGTGGTGCGGCCAGTTGCCCAGCGTGCGCAGCACGCTTTGTTTCGAGGCGATCTTCGCTGGCGTGATAAGCAATCATCTCTCCATTCATCAATTGTCAAGGGAGAATACCAATGATTGCATTCGAGCATATGGCAGGTATGGCCATCATCGCTTTGGGTATGGTACTGACGCCCGGACCGAACATGGTCTATCTAACATCGCGGACAATTTCCCAGGGACGACTGGCAGGGATTATTTCACTAGCGGGCGTAACTCTGGGCTTTTTGTGCTATCTGTTGGCGTCAGGTCTGGGGCTGGCTGCCTTATTCAAAGCAGTACCGATAGCCTATGATGTTGTTAGGATTGCAGGAGCTTTCTACCTGGGTTACCTAGCCTGGAACATGGTCAAGCCCAAGGGGGTGTCGCCTTTCGAGGTACGAGAGTTGCCACCTCACTCGCCTCGGCGACTGTTCACTATGGGTCTGGTGACAAATCTGCTTAACCCTAAAATTGCGCTAATGTACTCGGCGCTGATACCTCAGTTTATCGATCCCTCAACTGGATCGACTTTGCCGCAATTCATCCAACTTGGGATTATCCAGATTGTCATCTCTGTTAGTATCAATGGCATGATTGTCTTAACCGCTTCGACGGTTAGCAAATACCTTGCCAAGCACCCATCCGCCATGCGCGCTCAACGCTGGGTTTCTGGGGCTGTGCTAGGTATCTTCGCAGTTGATATTCTCGTGCGCAAACCGTTTGCTTGATCAACGCTTTGTCCGCTATACGTACACAAACGTTAGCACTGTTTGGCTTCTGTCGTAAGAAGGGTTCTGGGTTCAAGTCCGTATTCCACCACCACTATGCAAAATCCCAACCCTTATCCGG
>NZ_AFAL01000075.1 GCF_000193225.1 Verminephrobacter aporrectodeae subsp. tuberculatae At4
GCCGCGCTGGCCGGGGTGCTTTCGGGAATCTTCGGCTCTGCGGGGCAGAGCTGCGTGGCGGGCTCCCGGCTCTTCGTCGAGCGCGCGATCTACGCCGAATTCGTCGCCGCCCTGGCGCAGCGCACGCGCGCGCTGCGCGTCGGTCTGCCCGACGACCCCGGCACCCAGGTCGGCCCGCTGATCTCCTGGCAGCACCGCGACAAGGTCGCCGGCTACGTGGAACTCGGCCGGCGCGAGGGCGCGCGCGTGCTGGCCGGCGGGTACGCGCCCGAGCAGGGCGCATTGGCACGCGGCGCGTTCTACATGCCGACCCTGCTCGATGGCCTGCACGCGCAGGCCCGCGTCTGCCAGGAGGAAATCTTCGGCCCGGTGCTGGTGGCGCTGCCCTTCGACGGCGAAGACGATCTGATCGAACAGGCGAACGGCACGGCGTTCGGACTGGCGGCGGGCATCTGGACGGGCAGCTACCCCAGGGCCTGGCGGCTGGCGCGCGCGCTGGAAGCCGGTTCAGTCTGGATCAACACCTACAAGCAGTCGCACATCGCCACCCCTTTCGGGGGCTTCAAGGACAGCGGCATCGGCCGCGAAAAAGGCCTGCAGGGCCTGCGGCTGTACAGCCAGAACAAAAGCATTTACTGGGGGCTGCACACGCAACCTCTAAGCCTGGGTTGACGAGAGGACGCAGCGCACGCCATGACCGAATCCACAACCTCCCCTCCCGCGTCCGCGGCGCTGCCGATCCGCGGCGCCCGCGTGCTCATCGCCGGCGCCGCGAGCCTGGTCGGCTCGCATACCGCGGAACATCTGCTGCGCGCCGGCGCGCGCGAGGTGCTGCTGCTGGACAACTTCGCGTTCGGCACGCCCGAGGCGATCGCGCACCTCCGGGACGATCCGCGCGTGCGCATCGTGCGCGCAGACATCACCCGGCTGCACGAACTGCTGACCGCCACGCAGGGCGTGGACGGTGTGCTGCTGTTGGCCGCGCACATGACGCTGGGTTTCGCGCAGACCCCGTGGCAGGCCATCGACGTGAACGTGCGCGGCGCGCAGAACCTGATCGAAGCCTGCCGCTTGCACCGCGTGCGCAAGCTGGTGTTCGCCTCGTCGAATGCGGTGTACGGCTACGGACCGGGCGTCCAGGGCGCACTGCACGAGGATCTGCCGCTGCACAGCGTCGGCGCTCCGCCCGCGGCGGTGCTGTACGGCGCGTCCAAGATCATCGGCGAACAGCTGTGCCGCCAAGCCTGGCAGCAGCATGGCCTGGCCTACGTGGCGTTGCGCTATTCCACGGTCTACGGGGAACGCCAGCACTATCGGGCAGCGAACGCGCTCTACATCATGGACACCTACGACAGGGTGCGCCGCGGAGAGCGCCCGGTGCTGCCCGGCGACGGCAGCGACAGCAAGCATTTCGTCTACGTCGGGGACGTGGCGCGCGCCAACCTGGCGGCCTTCGAGAGTGCGGCCACCGACGTCGCCGTCAACATCTCCGGGGTGGACCCGATCACGACGCGCGCCCTGGTGCAGTTGGTGCTCGACTACTGCGGCAGCCGGCTGACGCCGCAGTTCCAGCCCGATCCCCCCGGCACGGTGCGCCTGACCGCGGGCGGCGCCTTCCACATCCCGCACGACAAAGCCGGCGCGCTGATCGGTTGGCGGCCCGAGGTTCCCATGCGCGAGGGGGTGCGCCGCCTGCTGGCCTGGCGCGAGGCGCAAACGCGGACCTGAGCCGCATTTCAATCACGACGCCCCCGAGGCAGGAGACTTTCCCCATGTGGCATGCATTCGCGCGCGGCGCAACCCGGTGTGCGCACCGCTGCCTGGTCCTGCTGGCATGCGCGTCGGCGCTGACCGCTGGCCCGGCATGGGCCTGGCCGGAGAAACCGATCGAACTCGTGGTCGGCTTCGCCGCCGGCGGCGGCACCGACACCACGGCCCGCACGTTGGCCCAGCACCTGAGCCGGCAGTTGGGCGCGCAGGTGGTGGTGAGCAACCGTGCCGGCGCATCCGGCGAACTGGCCCTGGCCTACGTGGCCCGGTCCGCGCCCGACGGCCACGTGCTGGGCATGGCGAATATGCCGGGACTGGTCACGCTGCCGATCGAGCGCCGCACCTCCTTCCAGGCGAACGACTTCAGCTACCTGGCGAATCTGGTGCGCGACCCGAGCGCGTTCTCGGTCGTCCAGGACAGCAAGTACCAGAGCCTGGCCGACCTGATCGCCGACGCCAAGGCCCGGCCGGGCGAGATCAGCTACGGCTCCACCGGCGTCGGCACCGACGACCACCTGGGCATGGTGCTGTTCGAGCGCCTGAGCGGAACGCGCCTGAACCACGTACCGTTCAACGGTGCCGGCCCGCTGCGCAACGCGGTGCTCGGCGGGCATGTGACGCTGGGAGGGATGAACCTCGGCGAAGCCATGCCGTTTCGGCACAGGCTGCGCATTCTGGCGCAGGCCGGCGCAGGCCGCTCGCGCCTGGCACCGCAGGTGCCGAGCTTCAGCGAATCGGGGCTGGCACTGGTGCTGGGTTCGGAACGCGGTGTCGTCGCGCCGCGCGGCTTGCCGCAGGACGTGGAAAAGCGCCTCATCGAAGCGCTGCGGGCGATCGCTGCCGACCCCCAATTCAGGCGCCAGATGGAGGCGCAGTTCACCGAGATGGATTACCTCGAAGGCGCGGACTGGAGGCAGCGGCTGGACCGTGCCGCGCGGGAATTCGCCGACCTCTGGCGCGTCGCGCCCTGGGGCGAAGCCCGGCCCGCGCCCTGATGTGCGCTCCTGGTTGAACGATCAAGCCGCCGAAACGCTGTACCTGCCCAGCGTGGCGCTGGCCGAGCTGCTGTTCGGCATCGCAGCGCTCCCGGCCGGAAAGCACAAGCGCATGCTGCAACAGGCGCTCGATGGTTTGCTGGATCTGTTCCGGGATCGGGTGCTGCCATTCGACACCGACGCCGCACGGCACTGCGCCGAGTTGGCCGCGGCGGCCAGAGCCCGCGGACGGGGATTTCCCATAGCCGACGGCTACATCGCAGCGATTGCGGCCTCACGGAACTTCATCGTGGCGTCGCGCAACACCGCCGGCTACGCAGCGGCGGGCATCACCGTCATCAAATCCCTGGGGCATCTGAGAAAGAGGCTGCGCCGCGGTCCGGACGGACACCGCGGCGCACCAGGGGCGCAGGCTCAGCGGTTGTACGCCGTCTCGCCGTGCGAGGTGATGTCCAGACCTTCGCGTTCGTCCTCTTCCGTGACGCGCAGACCCACGGTGAGGTCGACGATCTTGTAGGCCACGAAGGACACGACGCCCGACCACACGATGGTCAGCAGCACGGCCTTGGCCTGCACCCACACCTGCGCTGCGATGGAGTAGTCGGCGGCGCTGACTGCGGTGGCGCTGACCCAGTCGGCCACATAGCCGGGGCCACCCAGGCCGGGTGCGTTGAACACGCCGGTGAGCAGGGCGCCGACGATGCCGCCGATGCCGTGCACGCCGAACACGTCGAGCGAATCGTCAGCGCCCAGCAGGCGCTTGAGGCCGTTGACTCCCCACAGGCAGGCAAAGCCGCCGACGAAGCCGATCACCAGCGCGCCGCCGATGCCCACGTTGCCGGCCGCGGGCGTGATGGCCACGAGGCCGGCGACGGCGCCCGAGGCGGCGCCCAGCATCGAGGCCTTGCCGCGCATCAGCGCCTCGCCGATGCACCATGCGAGCACGGCGGCCGAGGTGGCCACCAACGTGTTGATGAAGGCCAGGGCGCTGAAACCATTGGCCTCCAGCGCGGAGCCGGCGTTGAAACCGAACCAGCCCACCCACAGCAGCGAGGCACCGACCATGGTCAGCGTCAGGCTGTGCGGCGCCATGGCCTCCCGGCCGTAGCCAATGCGCTTGCCGACCATGAAGGCACCCACCAGGCCCGCCACGGCGGCGTTGATGTGCACGACGGTACCGCCGGCGAAGTCCAGCGCGCCCCACTGCCAGATCTGGCCCGCCCGGGCGGTCACGGCGTCGGCCACTTCCTTGGACGTGTAGGCGTCAGGACCCATCCAGAACCACACCATGTGCGCGATGGGCAGGTAGCTGAAGCTGAACCACAGCACCATGAACAGCATGACGGCGCTGAACTTGATGCGTTCCGCGAAGGCGCCAACGATCAGCGTGCAGGTGATGCCGGCGAACGTGGCCTGGAACGCGGCGAACACCACCTCGGGAATCACCACCCCCTTGCTGAAGGTGGCGGCGTTGGCGAAGGTGCCTGCGGCGTTGTCCCAGATGCCGCGCATGAACAACCGGTCCAGGCCGCCGATGAAGGGCCCTCCCTCGGTGAAGGCCAGGCTGTAGCCATAGATGAACCACAGCACCATGACCAGCGAGAACGTGACCATGACCTGCATCAGGACCGACAGCATGTTCTTGCTGCGCACCAGGCCGCCATAGAACAGGGCCAGGCCGGGCAGGACCATCAGGATGACCAACAGGGTGGCGGTCAGCATCCAGGCGGTGTCGCCCTTGTTCGGGACGAGGGCGGGGGCCTCTGCGGCAGCCGGTGCCGCTGCGGCCGCTGCGCCCACGTCGCTGGCAGGCACCGCCGCGGTCGCGGCGGGGGCCGCAACGCTGGCGGCAGGCGCCTGGGCCAGGGACAGATTGCCCATGCCGAGCAGACCCAGCCCCAGAATGCAGGAGGCAAGCATTTTTTTCATGGCGTTTCCTCTTCTTTCGTGTGATGCGGCCGGGCCTTACAGCGCTTCCTTGCCGGTTTCGCCGGTGCGGATGCGCACCACCTGCTCCAGTTGGGTCACGAAAATCTTGCCGTCGCCGATCTTGCCGGTGCGCGCGGCGTTTTCGATGGACTCGATCACGCGGTCCACGAGTTCGTCCGCGACGGCGGCTTCGATCTTCACCTTGGGCAGGAAATCGACCACGTATTCGGCGCCGCGGTACAGCTCGGTATGGCCCTTTTGGCGGCCAAAGCCCTTGACCTCGGTTACCGTGATGCCTTGCACGCCGATGTCCGAGAGCGCCTCGCGCACCTCGTCGAGCTTGAAGGGCTTGATGATGCTTGTCACCATTTTCATTCGAAGATCCTCCGGAGCGGGCACCGGCGGCGCCCGTTGAGATTTACAGGGTTTTGGTGAGCGTGGCGAGCACGCGGGACTTGTTCACGGGGCCAAAGAAATACTTCTTGTTTGCGCCCACCAGGGCCGCTCCCAGCGACAGGCCCGAGCCGAAGTCGTAGGCACCGCCCAGGCTGTAGTCGATGTAGTTCGGGGCGCTGATGCTGCCGCCGAAACGGGTCCAGCCCAGGGCGGTCCGGAGCGTGAACCTGGGTGCAATCTCCTGCGCGCACGCCAAGTTCAGGTAGCCGGTATTGCGGCCCCTGAGGCCGACCCCTGCGAAGCCGAAGTAGTCCCGCGACAGGGTGTGCGAGTACTTCGCGCTGAACGGACCGAAGGTGGCGCCGCCGTAGGTCTCGAAGGTGTTGCCGCTGCTGTTGCCGGGGTAGACGTAGGCCATCAGGCCCACGTCCAGGTCGGCGCCGCCGGCCTTCAACTTGTAGCCGCCGTACAGGTCGGTCTCGATGGAGTTCCCCGGCAGCCATTTGACGCTGGAATTCCAGTTGCCCACGTAGAAACCGGATTCACCGAAGCTGTAGTCGAGGCCGCCCTGGATCGCGGGCTTGAAGGGCTTGTTCTTGGACACGTTCTGGTCCTGACCCCGGAACTTGTAATTGCTGGTCAGGGAAATATTCCCGCTGAGCTCGGCGTGGGCCGGCAGCGCCAGGGCAAGCAGGGCCAGAAAGGCAAGGCCCTGGGACTTGATGGGGCAAGGGAGCATGGTTTCCTCCTGTGGGATCTTGGTTGATGGCTCAAGGCGGGGACGGACGAATCGGAGCAAGCGTTCCATGCATGGACCGTGCCACGGCCACCGCCACGCCTGCGTCGTACCGATCCCCATTACAGTGGCGGTGCGCGCGCGCAAGGCAGGCCGTGCACCCAATCGGTGCAAAACGCAGCCGGGCCGCGCCCAAGAGCCGCAGGGGGCACCCATCTGGGGAGAAACCATTTCATGAGTCTTGCTTTGGTGCAAAGCCGCGCCCTTTTGGGGCTGCAAGCGCCCGTCGTCACCGTCGAGGTGCATCTGACCAACGGCCTGCCGAGCTTCACGCTGGTGGGGCTGGCCGATGTCGAGGTCAAGGAGGCGCGCGAGCGGGTGCGCTCGGCGCTGCAAAACGCGGGGC
The DNA here is from genome assembly GCF_000193225.1 of Verminephrobacter aporrectodeae subsp. tuberculatae At4. Taxonomy (GTDB): domain Bacteria; phylum Pseudomonadota; class Gammaproteobacteria; order Burkholderiales; family Burkholderiaceae_C; genus Acidovorax; species Acidovorax aporrectodeae. Next base: position 6,233 of record NZ_AFAL01000075.1, read on the forward strand.
TGGAGTTTCCGCACAACAAGCGCATCACCGTGAACCTTGCGCCGGCCGACCTGCCCAAGGACTCCGGGCGCTTCGATCTGCCCATCGCCCTGGGCATCCTGGCGGCCAGCGGGCAGATCGACGCGAGCCGGCTGGCGGGCCACGAGTTTGCCGGCGAGCTCTCGCTGTCGGGCGAACTGCGCCCGGTGCGCGGCGCGCTGGCCACCAGCCTGGCGCTGCGCACGCAGCAGATCGACGTCCAACTGGTGCTGCCGCCCGGCAGCGCCGAGGAGGCCGCCCTGGTGCCCACCGCCCGGGTCGTGCGCGCGCGCCATCTGCTGGACGTGGTGCGCGCCTTTGTGCCACCGGGCAGTGGGGCAGCAGGCAGCGACGCGCACGGCGACGGCTGGACCCACCTGCAACCCCTGCCGATGGACGCCGGCGCGGACGGCCCCGACATGGCCGACGTCAAGGGCCAGGCCACGGCCAAGCGCGCGCTGGAGATTGCCGCCGCCGGCGGCCACAGCGTGCTCATGGCGGGCCCGCCCGGCTCCGGCAAGTCCATGCTGGCGCTGCGTTTTGCCGGGCTGCTGCCCGCCATGGCGGTCCAGGAGGCGCTCGAGAGCGCGGCGCTTGCCAGCCTCGCGGGGCGCTTTCGGCCCGAGACCTGGGGCCGGCGGCCGACGGGAGCGCCGCACCATACCGCCAGCGCGGTAGCCCTGGTGGGCGGCGGCTCACCGCCCCGGCCGGGCGAGATCTCGCTGGCGCACCACGGCGTGCTCTTTCTGGACGAACTCCCCGAGTTTTCCCGGGCCGCCCTCGAGGCCCTGCGCGAACCGCTGGAGAGCGGCCGCATCACCATTGCGCGCGCCGTGCAGCGCGCGGAATTCCCGGCGCGCTTTCAGCTGATCGCCGCGATGAACCCCTGCCCCTGCGGCTTTCTCGGCTCCACGCAGCGCGCCTGCCGCTGCACCCCCGAGCAGGTGAACCGCTACCAGGGCAAGCTCAGCGGACCGCTGCTCGACCGCATCGACCTGCACGTGGAGGTTCCCGCCCTGCCCGCCGACCAATTGGTGCAGGCGCCCGCGGGCGAGGCCAGCGCCACCATCCGCGCGCGCGTGGAGTGCGCCCGCGCTCTTGCACTGGCCCGGCAGGGCAAGAGCAACCAGGCGCTGCAAGGCCAGGAGATCGACACGCACCTGCAACTGAGCGCCGCAGCCGCGGGCTTCCTCCACACCGCCGCAGCGCGGCTGGGCTGGTCAGCGCGCAGCACGCACCGCGCGCTGAAGGTGGCGCGCAGCATTGCCGACCTTGCGGGCGCGCCCAGCACCGAGGTGGCCCACGTGGCCGAGTCCGTGCAGTACCGGCGGGTGCTGCGCACGCCGGCCTGAGGGCATCTGTCTGCTGCCCCTGCGATCAGTGGAACTGCTCTTCCTCGGTCGATCCGGTCAGGGCCCTTACGCTGGACGAACCGCCCTGGATCACGGTGGTCACGTCGTCGAAGTAGCCTGCGCCCACTTCCTGCTGGTGCGAAACGAAGGTGTAGCCCTTCTCGCGCGCGGCGAATTCCGGCTCCTGCACCATTTCGGCGTAGTGCTTCATGCCCTCGCCGCGGGCATACGCATGGGCGAACTGGAAGGTGTTGAACCAGTTGATGTGGATTCCGGCCAGCGTGATGAACTGGTACTTGTAGCCCAGCGCCGAGAGCTCGTCCTGGAACGTGGCGATCTGCCGGTCGTCGAGGTTCCTCTTCCAGTTGAAAGAAGGCGAGCAGTTGTACGCCAGCAGCTTTCCGGGGCACGCGGCGTGCACGGCCCGGGCAAACTCGCGCGCAAAGCCAATGTCCGGAACGCCGGTCTCGCACCACACCAGGTCGGCGTAGGGGGCGTAGGCCGCGCCCCGGCTGATGGCTTGCTCCAGCCCGTTCCTGACGCGGTAGAAGCCCTCCTGCGTGCGCTCGCCGGTGAGAAAGGGCCTGTCGTTCGCGTCGTGGTCCGAGGTGATCAGGTTCGCGGCCTCGGCGTCGGTGCGCGCCAGCACGATGGTCGGCACGCCCAGCACGTCGGCCGCGAAGCGCGCGGCGATCAGCTTTTCGCAGGCTTCCTGCGTCGGCACCAGCACCTTGCCGCCCATGTGGCCGCATTTCTTCACGGCAGCCAGCTGGTCCTCGAAGTGAACGCCCGCAGCGCCTGCGCAGATCATGTTCTTCATGAGCTCGAAGGCGTTGAGCACGCCGCCGAAACCGGCTTCGGCGTCCGCCACGATGGGCAGGAAATAGTCGATGTACTCCTTGTCGCCGGGGTTGATGCCGCGGCTCCACTGGATCTCGTCGGCACGCTTGAACGTGTTGTTGATGCGGCGCACCATCGCGGGCACCGAGTCGTAGGCGTACAGCGACTGGTCGGGGTACATGGTCTCCGAGGTGTTGCCGTCGGCCGCCACCTGCCAGCCCGACAGGTACACGGCTTCGAGCCCCGCCTTCGCCTGCTGCATGGCCTGCCCGGCGGAGATCGCGCCGAACGCGTTCACATAGCCCTTGCGGGCCCCCCCGTTGATCTTCTCCCAGAGCTTTTGCGCGCCGTGCCTGGCGAGCGTGTGTTCCGGTTGCAGGCTGCCGCGCAGACGCACCACGTCCGCCGCGCCGTAGCCGCGCTTCACGCCACTCCAGCGCGGGTTCCGGGTCCAGTCTTTTTCCAGGGCGGCAATTTGCTGTTCGCGGCCCGGTTGTTCGTTCAGGGATGGGGTCATGGGATCACTCCAGGGTCAAGTTGGAAACGCCGGGCCGCGATGCGCCGCCGCCCTTGAACGCAAACTCTAAGTCTTCTACAAGAGTTGCGCAAGCTCTTATGTCTTATATAAGAGATAAATTTCCCTCCCCGAGCCAGTCCCCATGCGCAATCAGGGGCGCAGACCCGAGGCGCCGGGGATTGATTTCGTAGACCAGACAAGGCAGCGCCTGCGCCTGCCCCTCTAGCTGCACGACGACTTCGCGCTTCACGTACTCGTCGGTCGGTTCCGCGCCCAGGTCCTCGATCTCGTCGAGGAGCGCCTCCAGTGCCGGCGCAATGGCGTACACCTCGCCGCGCACCCATCCGCTGCCGCCCAGTGTCATGCCGGGATACGCGCCGAGGTGATGGAGCGCCCCCGCGACCCGCGCCGCGCCGACGAAGCGCGGAGCCGGCCGCAGCCTGGTGATGTCGTTGCTGCCCCCGCAGCGCAGGGTGCCGTACACGAAGACACAGCGGGACGGTCTGGCGGGGTGGGATTCATCGGGCATGCTGCGCACTCCAGGCGGGACCGATTATTCACCATCGGAACACCCGCCCCAGGCCGCGGCAGGGCGCTGCTGCCGGTGATCGCGCATGCCAGACCTGCCCCCC
>NZ_AFAL01000074.1 GCF_000193225.1 Verminephrobacter aporrectodeae subsp. tuberculatae At4
GTTGCGCCACGGCTTCTGGCCGCGGGGCGCCGGCGGCCGCGTCCTGCGGCCGGTCGCGCAGCGGCGCAGCGCCCATGCGGGGCCGGTTGCGCTGCTTGTTGGCAGCGCGCGCGCCCGCCCCGGGGCCTGCGCCCGCCTGCCCGGCACCCGCTGCCTGCGCGAGCGCACGAATATCCCCCTCGTCGAGTTCCAGCCAGGCGCCGCGCCTGAGGCCGCGCGGCAGCACCATGGCTCCGTAGCGGATGCGGATCAACCGGCTGACGGCGTGCCCCATCGATTCCAGCATGCGGCGCACCTCCCGGTTGCGTCCTTCGGAAAGGGTGACGCGGTACCAGCAGTTGGCGCCCTCCCCGCCGCCCTCCTCGATGGAACCGAAGCACGCGACGCCGTCGTCCAGGTGCACGCCGTCGAGGAGTTTTTGTTTTTCTTCGTTGCTCAGCGCACCGAGAACGCGCACCGCGTACTCGCGCTCCAGCCCGAAGCGCGGGTGCATCAGCCGGTTCGCCAATTCACCGGAACTGGTAAATAGCAGCAAGCCCTCCGTGTTCAGGTCCAGGCGCCCCACGGATTGCCACTTGCCCTGCACCAGGCGCGGCAGCTTGCGAAACACCGTCGGCCGGTTCTGCGGGTCGTCGTGCGTCACCACCTCACCGGCAGGCTTGTGGTAGGCGATCACCCGCGCCGGGGGCGGATCGATGCGGTAGCGGATGGGCTGGCCGTTGACCTTGACCTGGTCTCCGAACTGTATGCGCTGTCCGATATGCGCCGGCTCATTGTTCACGGAGATGCGCCCTTCGAGAATGAGCTGCTCCATCTCGATCCGCGAGCCCAGCCCCGCCTGGGCCAGCACCTTGTGCAGCTTGGGCGTTTCCACCTGGGGCTGCAAGATCCGCTTGGCGGGCGGCACGCTGGGCGCAGCGTCGTCTTCGTCGAAGCGCCCCGACACCACGTCTTCAAACTGGTAGCCGGCAGGAGCAGCCGACCGGTGCGGCTCGCGCCTTGGACCCTCGGGTCGCGGCTTCCTGTCCCGGGGTGCTTGCGCGTCGGCTCGGTGCTCGCGCGGACCGGACCCCGCATCGGCAGGGGGTTCTTCGGCAGCACCATGCCCTGCGGGCGGGTCCATCGTGGTGGCCCGATCAGGCGCCGCAGCGTCCTGCACGGCAATGCGGGTCTCAGGCGGCGCCGCGCTGTCGATCTCTGGCGGCAGCAGCGGAATTTCAGGGGTCGAATCATTCATTGCGGTTTTCCCTGGACGCCTCCCGGGGCATCCACATGCTCGTCGCGGAGATGCGTCTCCGCATTCAGAAAAAAGTCGTCCACCGTCCGGGAACCCGTGCCATCGGCCGATGCGGCGGCAACCAGGGTCTGCAACCCGTGCCCGTCGCCCGGCAGGTCGTCGAGCAGCGGCAGTTGGTCCAGCGATTGCAATCCCAGGTCGTCCAGAAACTGGCGCGTCGTCGCAAACAGCGCGGGATGGCCCACGGTTTCCCTGTGCCCGATGACCTCGATCCAGCCCCGATCTTCCAATTGCTTGACGGTCAGGCTGTTCACCGTGACCCCCCGGATGTCCTCGATATCGCCGCGCGTGACCGGCTGGCGGTAAGCGATGATGGCCAGCGTTTCCATCGTCGCCCGCGTATAGCGCGGGGGCTTTTCGGGATGCAGCCTGTCCAGGTAGATGCGCATTTCGGGGCGGCTCTGAAAACGCCACCCCGTGGCCACCTGAACCAGTTCCACCCCGCGCGCAGTCCATTCGAACTGCAATTCCTGCAACAAGAGCTTGAGCGTATCGGCCCCCAGCGCGTCGTCGAACAGCACGCGCAGCGCGCGCAAGGGCACGGGCTGTTGCGCGCAGATCAACGCAGTTTCGAGGACCCGTTTGGCGTCCACCATGTTCATGGTTCAGCGATTCCTGGAAAGCGGCCACCGCGTTGCAGCGCGGTGGCATATCGACAGCAGGGGCAATCAGTGGCGTGGGTGGCGTGCCATGCAGGGGCGCTGGCACGACGCAGGAGCCCGGCGGGATTCCGTCTTCAGGCGGGGGCCGTTCCGGCCATCAGCGCGGCATTGTAACCTAGCCCCCAGGAGGCCAGAGCTTGCTGCATGTCCTCGGGCAGCGGTGCACGGAACTCCAGCGCCTGCCCCGTCACGGGATGCACGAAGGCCAGCCGCCAGGCGTGCAGCGCCTGGCGTTGCAGCGGCCCCAGGGGCGCTCCGCCGTACAGGCTGTCACCGACGAGGGGGTGCTTCAGAAAGGCCATGTGCACGCGTATCTGGTGCGTTCGCCCGGTGTGCAGGGTGCATTGCAGCCAGCATCCCCGATCCGTTCCATCGAGCCACAGGGCATCGGTGCGCGCGCTCTTTCCGGCATGGATCGCCAAGTCGACGACCGCCATGCGCAGGCGGTTGCGCGGATCGCGTCCGATGGGCGCGTCCACGCTCCGGCTCCCGGGGCCCGTCCAGGCGCCGTGGGCCAACGCCAGGTACTGGCGCTGGACCCTGCGCTGCGCGATCGCAGCGACCAGGGCGTCCATCGTGGCCCGGTCCCGGGCCACCACCATCAGGCCGCTGGTGTCCTTGTCGAGCCGGTGCACGATGCCCGCCCGGGGAAGCAGCAGCGCCCCTGCGTCACGCGCCAGCAGGCCATTGAGCAGGGTTGCGCTCCAGTTGCCGGGGGCGGGATGAACCACCAGACCTGCCGGTTTGTTCACGACCAGGAGCTGCGCATCCTCATACAGCACGTCGATGGCCATGGGTTCCGGCCGGAAGGCCTGGCTGTGCGCAGTGGGCCGCATTTCCAGCAGCACCCGGTCCCCGGCCTCGACGCGGGTGGCGGCTTTGCACACCGGCCTGCCATTGAGGCGGACCAGCCCCTGCGCCAGCAGTTGCTGGAGATAGCTGCGGGAAAACTCGGGAACCAAGTCCACCAGCGCCCGATCCAGGCGCGCACCGTGCTGCTGCGCGCCCAGTTCCATGGCGCGCAGCTCGCTTTCCACGGCGTCCGGCGCCTGCGGCTCGTCGGCGGGCAGGTCGTCATCCTCCGCGTCCGGTAGCCCGGCGTCGGCCTGCCCGCTGGCCGGGCAGGCCCCCCCGGGATCACCGGGCAGGCAGGTAGCGCGACGGATCGACGGGCTTGCCATGCCGGCGGATTTCAAAGTGCAGTTTCACGCGGTCGGCGTCGGTGCGGCCCATCTCGGCGATCTTCTGCCCCTTGCGCACGCTCTGCTCGTCCTTGACCAGCATGGCCTGGTTGTGCGCGTATGCCGTCAGGAACGCGTCGTTGTGCTGGATGACGATCAGGTTGCCGTACCCCCGCAGGCCGGCGCCGGCGTAGACGACCCGCCCGTCGGCGGCGGCCAGCACCGGATCGCCCGCCTTGCCGCCAATGTCATAGCCCTTGTTGCGCGCCTCGTCAAAGCCGGCAATCAGCGTTCCCGATGCGGGCCATGCGAAGGCCATGCCGTTTTCGCCCGCAGACGCAGCGGGTGCGGGAACGGTGGGCGCCACGGCCACCACCGTTCCCGGAGCCGGAGCCGGTGAGGCCGCAGGCTTGGGGGCGGGAGGGCTTGCGGCTGCCGCAGGCACCACGCTCGACGCGGCAACAGGCCGTGTCACCACGCCGGATGCAGATGCGGGTGCGGGTGCGGGCGTGGACGCAGCGGCTGGGGGCGGCACGACGCGCAGCACCTGGTCGACCTCGATCCGATCGGCGTTTTCCAAGTCGTTCCAGCGGGCGATGTCCTTCCAGCCCTGGCCCGACTCCAGACCGATGCGGATCAGGGTGTCGCCCGGTTTCACCGTGTAGTAGCCCGGTTTGCCCGCGTTTTCGGCGCCAGGCAAGGGCTTGGCGGCGGCCAGTTGCGGTGCCGGTGTCGAGGACGAAGCAGTGCCCCGATCTTCCACCGGGGCCTGGGTCAGCCGGGTTCCACAGCCACAGAGCACAAGACCCGCGACTGCCGCGGCGAGCCCCGGAGCGAGAGCACGCGATACGAACATAAGCAATTTCCCGTTTCAAGCGATCCCCGATTTTAGAAGGACGAAATGGACCGGCTCGAGAACGCTTTGTTTCAACCCCTGCGCGGTTTTGTCGATGACGAGCAGCATCTGCTGCCTTCCCGTCAAGGCCATCGGGGCCACCAGCCGCCCGCCCACCGCGAGTTGCTCGCACCAGGATGGGGGCACGGCGTCGCCGCCCGCAGCGGCAATGATGGCCGCATACGGCGCGCCCCTGGCGTAGCCCAGCATGCCATCGCCAAACAGCAGGTGAACATTCGTGAGGCGAAAGGGCCGCAGATTCTCGCGCGCCTTGTCGTACAGGCCATGCAGCCGCTCCAGCGTGTACACCTCGCGCGCCAGCAGACTCAGCACCGCGGCCTGGTAGCCGCAGCCGGTGCCGATTTCGAGCACACGCCCCAACCCGCCCGTGCGGGCCCCTTCGGCGCCGAGCAGCAATTCGCACATGCGCGCGACCGCATACGGCTTGGAGATGGTCTGCCCCAGCCCGATCGGCAGGCTGGTGTCTTCGTAGGCCTGCGTGGCGAGCGCGCCATCAACGAACCGATGGCGCTCCACGGTGCCCATCGCCCGCAACACTGCGGCGGACGCGATGCCGCCGGCCGCGAGCTTTTGCACCATGCGCGCCCTGACCGCCGAGAAATCCAGCCCCGGCCCCACGGGCCTCGGTGCGCGCGGCGCGCCGCCCGGTCCGGGCAGTCCCGCGAGGCGGGCCGGAAACCCGGGTCGGCGCTGCATCACGCCCCGGGGACGGTGGTCGCCCCTGCCGCGAACCGGGACACCGTCCGCGCCCAGTCACCGAGCCCGTCGTGATCGGTCAGATCGACCTTCAGCGGCGTGATCGACACATGGCCTTGCGCCGTGGCGTAGAAGTCCGTTCCTTCGGCGCCGTCCTTCGCGGCCCCGGCCCCGCCGATCCAGTACATGGCCTCCCCGCGGGGGTTTTCCTGCACGATCACGCGCTCTGCCGCGTGGCGCCGCCCGAGGCGGCAGAGTTTGATGGAGCCCAGCGCATCCAGCGGCATGTTGGGGATGTTCACATTCAGCAGCCACGGCGTCGTCTCGTTCACGAGATGCTGCACGCGCATCTGCGCCACGATCTCGCGCGCCTTGGCCGCCGCCGCGTCGATTTCGACCCAGCCCTTGTCCACCTGGGAGAAGGCGATCGCGGGGACGCCGAACAGGTAGCCCTCCATGGCCGCGCCCACGGTGCCGGAATAAATGGTGTCGTCGCCCATGTTGGCGCCGTTGTTGATTCCCGAGACCACCAGATCGGGCCGGTAGCCCAGCAGGCCCGTGAGCGCGATGTGCACGCAGTCCGCGGGCGTGCCGTTCACATACCGGAAACCGTTGTGCGCCCGGTGCACGGACAGCGGCGAATGCAGGGTCAGCGCGTTCGACTTGGCGCTGTTGTTGTGCTCGGGCGCGACGACATCCACCGCCACCCCCTCCAGGGTCTTGAGCGCAGCGTGCAGGGCCACGATGCCGGGGGCCTGGTAGCCGTCGTCGTTGGAAATCAGGATTTTCATGGGTTGCTGCAAGGATTGCAGCGGATTGTAGGTGCGGCATGCCGACGGCACGCTGCGTCCCGTCGGGCAAGCCCGTCGCCCGGGGGACATCGCAGGCCGGGGAAGCGCACCTATCATGCGGCCCCTCCCTTGGGAACAAAACAGGAGATATCCCCATGCACGCTTGGCTCTGCACCGAACCCACAGGCGTCGAAGCGCTGACCTGGACCGAACTGCCCACGCCCGTGCCCAAGGCCGGCGAGGTGCTGATCGAGATCCGGGCCGCGAGTCTGAATTTCCCCGACCTGCTGATCGTGCAAAACAAGTACCAGATAAACCGCCCCTGCCTTTTGTTCCGGGATCGGAATACGCCGGCAGGGTCGCGGCGCTGGGCGACGGCGTCACGCAGCTGCGGGTGGGACAGAACGTGGCCTGCCTGACGGGCACCGGTGGGTTTGCCACCCACGCCATCGCCCGTGCGGCCCTGTGCCTGCCTTTGCCGGCCGATTTTCCGCATGCCGACGCCGCCGCGTTCACCATGATCTACGCCACCTCGCACCATGCGCTGGTGGATCGCGCACGGCTCAGGGCGGGCGAGACCGTGCTCGTGCTGGGAGCCGCCGGCGGCGTGGGAACGGCTGCGATCCAGATCGCCAAGGCCATGGGCGCGCGCGTCATCGCCGCGGCCTCCAGCGAGGCCAAATGCACGCTGTGCCGATCCATCGGCGCAGACGCCAGCATCCACTACGGCAAGGAAAACCTGCGCGAGGCCATCGGGGCGCTCACCGACGGCAAGGGCCCCGACGTGGTCTACGACCCCGTCGGCGGCGAGCTTACCGAGCCCGCCTTCCGCTCCATCGCCTGGCGCGGCCGCTACCTGGTGGTGGGCTTTGCCTCCGGCCCGATCCCGTCCCTGCCCTTGAACCTGGCCCTGCTCAAGGGCGCGTCCATCGTGGGCGTTTTCTGGGGCGAGTTCTCCAGGCGCGAACCCCAGGCCAACGCCGCCATGCTCGGCGAGTTGGTGCAGTGGTACGCGCAGGGCCGGATCCGGCCCGTGATCGACCGCAGCATGCCCATGGCGCAACTGCCCGCAGCCTACGCCTGCATGGGTTCGCGCGAGGTGATGGGCAAGCTCGTGATGGTGAATTGAAGAAAACACCCCCCGAGTGCCTGCGGTACTCCCCCCTCAGAAGGGCGACACCCGCAGCCTGACCAGGTAGCGCCCGTTGCGTGCGCCGTGGGTGGCGCGCAGCGCCATGAAAGCATGTGCTACCGTGCCGGGCCTGCGCGCCCAGCCATGCGGCGCAGACCCCGCAACGCAACCCGAATGCAACCGACAACCAACGAATGAGCGCGCAATCCACTCTTGATTTCCCTCCCCCGGGCAACGACGGGGGCGATGGCCTGGGCCTGGCGGACTATGCCCAGCGGGCCTACCTCGAATACGCGCTGTCCGTCGTCAAGGGCCGCGCCTTGCCCGATGTCTGCGACGGCCTCAAGCCCGTGCAGCGGCGCATCCTGTACGCCATGGAGCGCATGGACCTGGGCTACGGCGGCCCCACGCGCAGCACGGCGGCGAAACCCGTCAAAAGCGCCCGCGTGGTGGGCGACGTGCTGGGGCGCTTTCACCCGCACGGCGACCAGTCGGCCTACGACGCGCTGGTGCGCATGGCGCAGGACTTTGCGCAGCGCTACCCGCTGATCGACGGCCAGGGCAACTTCGGCAGCCGCGACGGCGACGGCGCCGCCGCCATGCGCTACACCGAGGCGCGGCTGGCGCGCATCACCGGCCTGCTGCTCGACGAAATCGACGAAGGCACGGTCGACTTCATGCCCAACTACGACGGCAGCACCGAGGAGCCGCGCCAGCTGCCCGCGCGCCTGCCGTTTGTGCTGCTCAATGGCGCCAGCGGCATCGCCGTGGGCCTGGCCACGGAAATCCCGAGCCACAACCTGCGCGAAATCGCGGACGCCTGCATCGCCTTGATCAAGACGCCCGCGCTCGCGCAGGAAGACCTGCTGGCGCTGATTCCCGGCCCGGACTACCCCGGTGGCGGCCAGATCATCAGCAGCGCCGCAGACATTGCCGAGGCCTACCGCAGCGGCCGCGGCAGCCTCAAGGTGCGGGCGCGCTGGCGGATCGAGGAACTCGCGCGCGGCCAATGGCAGTTGGTCGTGGGCGAACTCCCGCCCGGCGTGAGCACGCAGCGTGTGCTCGAAGAAATCGAGGACATCACCAACCCCAAGGTCAAGACCGGCAAGAAAGCACTCAGCCAGGAACAGACCCAGCTCAAGGCAAGCCTGCTGGCCGTTCTCGACCTGGTGCGCGACGAGTCGGGAAAGGACGCCCCGGTGCGTCTGGTGTTCGAGCCCAAGACGGGCAAAACGCCGCAGCAGGAACTGCTCGGCACGCTGCTGGCGCACACCAGCCTGGAGACCTCCGCGCCGATCAACCTCACCATGGTGGGGCTCGACGGCCGACCGGTGCAAAAGTCGCTGCGCCTGATGCTCGAAGAATGGATCGCCTTTCGCCAGAGCACCATCACGCGCCGCTCGCAGTACCGCCTGGACAAGGTGCTCGAGCGCATCCACATCCTCGAAGGGCGGCAGACCGTTCTGCTCCACATCGACGAGGTGATCGCCATCATTCGCCAGGCCGACGAGCCCAAGGCCGCGCTGATCGCGCGCTTTCATCTGAGCGAGCGCCAGGCCGAAGACATCCTGGAAATCCGCCTGCGCCAGCTCGCGCGGCTCGAAGCCATCCGCATCGGGCAGGAGCTCACGCAACTGCGCGAAAGCCAGGGCAAGCTCGAAGACATCCTGAACAACCCCGGCGCGCTGCGCCGCAGCATGATCAAGGAAATCGAGGCCGACGCCAAGACCTTTGCCGACCCGCGCCGCACCCTGATCCAGGCTGAAAAAAAGGCCATTGCCGAAGTCCGGGTGGTGGACGAACCGGTGACCGTGGTGGTCTCGCAAAAGGGCTGGGTGCGCGCACGCAGCGGCCATGGGCACGAGGCCGCCAGCTTTGTCTTCAAGGCCGGCGACGGGCTCTACGGCACGTTCGAATGCCGCACGGTGGACAGCCTGCTGGCCTTTGGCAGCAACGGCCGCGTGTACTCGGTCGCCGTGGCGCTGCTGCCCGGCGCGCGCGGGGATGGTCAGCCCGTGACCACGCTCATCGATCTGGAGGCCGGAACCCGGTTGCTGCACTACTTTGCCGGCCCCGCGCATGCCCTGCTGCTGCTGTCGGGCTCGGGCGGCTACGGCTTTCTGGCGCCGCTGGAGAACCTGCTGTCGCGCCAAAAGGGCGGCAAAGCCTTTCTCACGCTGGGCGAGGGCGAGACGCTGTGCGCGCCCTCGCACGCTGCGGGCAGCACCGGCAGCCAGCCCCTGCCGCCCGCCACGCACGTGGTCTGCGCCTCCACGGGCGGGCGCATCCTGGCGTTCGAGATCGGCGAACTCAAGACCATGGCCAACGGCGGCCGCGGGCTGATGCTCATCGACCTGGACGCCAAGGACAGCCTGGCGGGCGCCGCCGCGTATGCGCGCAGCGTCCGGATCGACGGCCTGGGCCGGGGCGGCAAGCCGCGCACCGAAACGCTGGAACTGCGCTCGCTGAACAACGCCCGCGCCGTACGCGGGCGCAAGGGAAAGGCGGCGGACCTGGGCTTCAAGCCGTCGGCCGTGGCGCGCGTGGAGTAAACACGGGTAACACTTGGGCGCTGCCGCAGGCCACACCGGACACGCCGTCTCCAAGGGGGCCATGCCCTTGCAGCCCGGACCGGCGCCTGCGCCAGGCCGGGATTGCCCCGGCTGCTGCGTTGTCGGCCGGGTGCGGGCGTGAAAGAATGCACGCCATTTGCACACAGGCACGTTCTGGCAGGAGACACACCATGCACACACGCTTTCGGATGGCGCACAAACTCTGGTTGGCGGTGCTTCTGATCGTGGTCTTGCTGGTCGCCGTGCTGGGTATTTCCGGCTATCGATTGGTCCAGGTGCAGGCCCAAGCCGACGCCGTGGCCAATGACATGACAGCCCGCGTGCAGGCAGCGTTGCGCTGGTCCGGCCTGGTCGAAGTCAATGTCGCACGGACCCGGATCCTGATCGCCAGCCCCGACCCGGCGCTCGAAGCGCAATTCAAGGCGACGATGGTCGCCACCTCGGCGCAGATCACCGAGGTGCAGAAGTCGCTCCAGACGATGGCGCTGACCGACGCCGACAAAGCGCAGATGGCGAAGATCGCCGAAGTGCGCAAGGTCTCCGTGGGTCTGCGTGACCAGGCCCTCAAGCTCAAAAGCGAGGACCGGTCAGAGCAGGCGCAGACCGTGATTGAGCAGTCCTACAACCCCTCCATCGACATCTATCTGCAGTCGCTGCGGGACTTTGTGCAGCAGCAACAGAAAAACGCGCAGACCCGGCAGCAGGAGATGGCCGCCATGCGCACGCTGACCCTGAAGATCGCCACCGTCGCAGTGGTCTTGCTGCTGCTGACCATCATTGTCGGTGCCTACTACCTGATCGGCAGCATCCAGCGTCCGCTCGCGCAAGCCAACGGGCTGGTCGAACGCATCGCGGGCGGCGACCTGAGCCTGCAGGAATCCGTGACGCGCGCCGACGAGTTCGGCGACCTGCTGCGCTCGCTCTACGCCATGAGCAACGCCCTGGGCCGCATGGTGCACCAGGTGCGACTGAGCACCGACAGCATTGCGCTCGCCAGCGCCGAGATCGCCACCGGCAATCAGGACCTGTCGCAGCGCACGGAGCAGACTTCGAGCGACCTGCAACAGACGGCTGCCACGATGGAGGAATTCACCAGCACCATCGAGCAAAGCGCAAGCAGTGCGCAGCAGGCCAGCAGCCTGGCCGCCGGAGCCACGGGCGTGGCGCGCAAGGGCGGCGAGGTGGTCACGCAGGTGGTGGCCACGATGGAGGACATCAACCACAGCAGCAAGAAGATTGCGGACATCATCGGCGTCATCGACGGCATTGCGTTCCAGACGAATATCCTGGCGCTGAACGCGGCCGTCGAGGCCGCGCGCGCAGGCGAGCAGGGGCGCGGATTTGCCGTGGTGGCATCCGAAGTGCGCAGCCTTGCGCAGCGCAGCGCCGAGGCGGCCAAAGAGATCAAGCAGCTCATCAGTGCCTCGGTGGAGAAGGTCGAGACCGGCTCCCGGCTGGTATCGGACGCGGGGACCACCATGACCGACATCGTGCAGTCGGTGCAGCGCGTGACCGACATGATCGGCGAAATCACGGCCGCTTCCTCCGAGCAGAGCACGGGCGTGTCGCAGGTGAACAAGGCCATCGGCAACCTCGACCAGATGACACAGCAGAATGCGGCGCTGGTGGAACAAAGCGCCGCCGCCGCGCAGAGTCTGCGCGAGCAGGCGGACCACCTCGCGCGCGAGGTGTCGATGTTCAAGGTAAACGCCGCAAGCTATGGCCCTGCGCAAGCCGCCATCGATGCGGCGCGCGTGACCTCCGCCATGCAATCGCCGCCCCGGCCCGCCAAGCCCGCACCGGGCCTGGCGCCCAAAGCGGCACCGCGGCGCCTGGGCACCGCCACTGCGGCCCCCCGGGGACGAAGGTGGCCCGCGCGCCAGCCCTGTCGGGAAAGGCCGGCAGCGGCAAACCGGCAACGGTCAAGCAGGGCTCGGAAGAGGAGTGGGAGTCGTTCTGATTGCGCGTCGCGGGCTACTACACACTGGCCACGACCAGCGTGCCGCTTGCCTGCGTGCACCAAACCGCCTCGTTCGATGCCCACCCTCTCCTCTGGCCGGATCTCAGACCAGTTCAGCGATCATCTCGATTTCCACGCAGGCGCCCAAGGGAATCTGCGCGACGCCAAAGGCGCTGCGCGCATGCACGCCCTGGGCGCCAAACACCTGACCGAACAATTCGCTGGCGCCGTTGGTCACGAGGTGCTGCTCCGTGAAGTCGCCCGTGGAATTCACCAGGCTCATGAGCTTGACGATGCGCTTGACGCGGTTCAGATCACCGCCGCAGGCCGCTTGCAGCGTCGCCATCAGGTCGATGGCCACGGCGCGCGCTGCGCTCCGGCCTTCTTCCGTGCCGATGTCGCGGCCAAACTGCGCAACCCAGGGTTTGCCGTCCTTGCGCGCGATATGTCCGGTCAGGAACACCAGATTTCCCGTCTGCACATACGGCACGTACGCTCCCACGGGCGCCGACACGGGCGGCAGGGTGATGTCGAGTTCTTTCAGCTTGTCATACACGTTCATGGTCGTCCTCTACAGGAAGTGGGTCATTGGGAAGTGACGGGGTGCCGACGGCATGCGCCAGCGCCGCGTCCAGGCAAGTGTTGCATAGCTGGCCGCAGCCTTGGCTGCTGCCCACCCTGCTCGCATTCGGGGTTGGGACTCACGGCCCCCCGCAAGGCATGCCGTTCTCCTCTCGTGCAGGCTGCGTTCGCTCATGCCTGATGCAGTTTGCTGGCCAGGATGTGCGCTTCGACCTTGCGTGT
This sequence comes from Verminephrobacter aporrectodeae subsp. tuberculatae At4, assembly GCF_000193225.1. Taxonomy (GTDB): domain Bacteria; phylum Pseudomonadota; class Gammaproteobacteria; order Burkholderiales; family Burkholderiaceae_C; genus Acidovorax; species Acidovorax aporrectodeae. The sequence continues at coordinate 12,013 of NZ_AFAL01000074.1, forward strand.
CAGGTGCACGGGCACGCCGGCCGCGGCAAAGTGGGCTTGCCATGCGTCCAGCACACGGCGGGCCGTGCTGCGGACTTCGTCCAACAGGTCTTCGCATACCTGGTCATGCAATCCGATGCGGGTGAACAGCGCGGCAAAGGTGTCCAGACCGATCATGTCGAAGCGTTTGACGCCCGCCATGTTGAGGGCAATGGACGTGTCGTGGGTGGTGTAGGCCACCGTTGACACCAGGTCGTAGGCCGGGGCCAAGCGTGGCCGCTTCGGATCGTCGTAGAGGAGCGACCAGTTCTTGATGTGGGCGTCTCCGTTGCCCAGCAGGACGTTGAGCACCAGCCGACGCGTCATCTCCTTGAGGTCTGGCAGACCGCCCGCATAGCGCAGCAGCGTGAGCGCGATCATGTCGTAGTTGACCCGGCCGTACTTCTGCGTGGGGCGCAGGTTGAAGACCTGGGCAAAGTCCTCGACGTGCCTGCGACCGCCTTCGGGTCGGTCGAAGCGCCAGATCGCGTAGAACGGTTCGCCTTGCCGGTAGCCGGACATGTCGGGCAGGCCGTCGATCTGCTGCGGCGACAGCAGCGCCACCTCCGGCACGTCGATGCCGACGGCACGCGCGGTTTCCATCGTCGCTGCCTCGACCTGTGGCAAAGCCTCGAAATCCCCGAACGGCGGCTTCACGATGTAGTTGCCCAGGCTGCCGCCGGTGTTGAGCGTGTAGCGCTTGCCCTGGCGCAGCATGGAAAACTTCATCTGCATGCCGCCGAGCGAGAACTTCAACTCGGCCAGTTCTTCGGCCGCCGATGAGAGCGGCAGGCCGCGTTTCAGGCGCAGATGGTCGGGCGTGTCTGCGGGCACCAGCACCACGGCGCCGGGAAGGTCGTACCCGAGCGCGGCCAGCAGGAGGAACTCACGGTCCTCATGGACCTTGAGCCGCCGGGCGATGCGGCTGCGCAGGCCACCTTCGGGCAGCAGGTTCGAGAAGAAGGGCGGCGCCTTGATCGACGCAGACTTGTGTCGCTCATCGCGCAGCAGCGTCCGTGTCTGCGCCTCGTCACCTGGGCGGGCCATGGACAGCGTGAGGATGGGACGCGAGGAGCCAAGGTCCAGGAAGTCGTCGCTGACGACAAAGACCGTCTTCTCGTCCGGGTAGTGCGTCAGGTAGCCGACCCGCAGATCACCCAGGCGCACTTCCAGGGACTGCACGGTGCTCATTGCGGGTCCCTCAGATGGTCGAATTCGGTCAACAGATCTGACGGCGTCGATTGCGGGGCAGCCGAGATCAGATTGCCGAAAGACGGTCTCGGCTGGAGCAGCGCGGCTTGCCCGAGAGGAAGGAACGCCACTTCGAGGCCCAGCGATGCCGCGTAGGTGAGGAGGGTGTCCAGCGTGACATCAAGGCCGTTCTCGATCTTCGAAACGGTGCCCTGGCGCATGTTTTTCACCCGGCCCTGGGACAGCCCCGCCACCTCGCGGGCACGGCGCAGCTGCTGGCCCAGCAAGGCAAGCGTTTCTGGATTGCGGATGCGCACTGGCGGCTTCATGCGGGGTCGGTGATACGGGATCGCGGTTAATTCCCTTCATTCTATACACAAGTATGGATTTTCTGGACAGAATTAGTCGATATAGCGTATTGACGGGCTCGCCAGCGGGGTGTGCAAGGACTGCGCATGCCCGGTTCGGTACTCCGCGACCTCGTGGCGGGGGAACGGGGATATCGAGCACCTCAGGGCGCTCCCGTATCAGACGATGGTGGTGGGCTTGCGCTGCGGCTGTTCCCGGGTGGACCCGGGTGCGCAACGCAAAACAGCCACCCGAACGTGGCTGTTTTGTCTTTCAAATCAACGACTTGGAAGAAGTCGTATGGCGGAGTGGACGGGACTCGAACCCGCGACCCCCGGCGTGACAGGCCGGTATTCTAACCAACTGAACTACCACTCCTGGCAGGCAGCTTTCGCTTGCATCCCGCGACACAAGCCAAGCGCTACAACTTGGTGACCCTACGGGGATTCGAACCCCGGTACTCACCGTGAAAGGGTGATGTCCTAGGCCTCTAGACGATAGGGTCAAAACCTTGGAACGAACTATTGACAAACCCTGGTGGAGGTAACCGGGATCGAACCGATGACCTCTTGCATGCCATGCAAGCGCTCTCCCAACTGAGCTATACCCCCCAACCAATGAAAAATCCGATGACTTCAAGCGCGTCTGCACCTGTCATCATCAGAGCCGCGTATTGTAGATGGATTTTCAGCGGTTTCGCAAGCGTGCCACAACTTTTTCGCGCCCGACGAGTTCCAGCACGGCGTCGACCGATGGCGTATGCGCCGTACCCACGGTCAGTACCCGCGCGGGCATCGCCAACCGGGGCATCTTCAGATCCTGGGCGGCAAGCACCTGCTTGAATGCGGCGCCAATGGATTGCCGGTCCCAGGCGCATGCGGTCAGCGCGTCGGCCAGGGCGTCGAGCGCGGGAGCGATGTCCTCGGTGACGTGCTGGGCACGCTCTGCCTGCGCCGGCGCGACTTCGCCATAGAACACATGGGCCCAGTTGGCGAGGGCCAGCGTCGTGTCGCAGCGGTCCTTGAACAGGGCGCAGATCCGGGGGAGTCG